>JBDSEC010000658.1:0-10560 GCA_039920205.1 Pyrinomonadaceae bacterium | reverse complement strand
GCCGTTAGTTAGTCGAGCGCATCACGACTCGAACGCAGGTTCCGGCAAAAACTTATTTCTTGTGGAGTCCAGCCCCCATAAGTTGCCACGGGTTTCAACCCGCGGAAGGGAACTCCTATCTTTTTTTGGCTTTAGCCCAAGAGACTGCGGCTAAAGCCGCCTAATTCTTTTGCATTTTCCACGGGCTGAAGCCCGTGGCAACTTATGAAGCACACGGACGACAGTTAACCTGTCGGAGCGAGTGATCAGGGTGGCCCGGTTATAACTTAACTCGCACCTTCGCAACTAGCAGCGACAGGCTAACAGTCAGTCGGACGCTAAACCACATGCATCCGTTCCCATACCACTTTGGGATTCGCCCCAATGCGCAGATTTATCCCATGTTCGACGAACGCTTTCAAACAGCAGGACATCTGCATCCATCCCTGGCAGTTCGAATAAGAGCTGTCAAGCCCGGTCTGGGTTTCGCTCCAGCCCGTTTCCGTGATCGTCACTAAGGTGTGACGGTCGCCTATCGCCTGAAACGTCATTTCGACTTGGGTATCGGGCCGGCCTTTTTCAGCTTCCCATTCCAAAACGATACGTTCGTTTGGTACCACTTCCTTAACGTGTACGGGAAAGCCGCTCGCGTCCGAACCTTCCCAATCGGCGAATCGCCATTCGACCGTGGTTCCGGGGTCCAGCGGCGCACTCGCGCCGCCGGTGGTGAAATATCCACTCAACTTCGTCGGGTTGTAAACGGCATCAAAAACTTCATTAACCGGCTTTTGAATACCGGTCTGTACTTTGAATTTCAGTTCCATTTTGCTACCTCAGATCTATTCTGTGCTTGTCCGCACTGTGACTATATGTTATAAAAATATAACATGTCAAGCGAGAAAAAACACGAACTGATCTTTAAGGCGCTGGCTGACGGGCGGCGGAGAAAGATCCTCGATCTTTTGAAACCGGACGCGATGTCTACCGGGGACATTTGCGATCATTTCAAAACCCTTGACCGCTGCACTGTGATGCAGCATTTGAACGTATTGGAAAAGGCCGATCTGATCATCGTACGGAGGATCGGCCGGGTACGTTGGAACTATTTGAATGCCGTTCCGATCCGGGAGATCTACACGCGGTGGATCAGCCAATATGCCGATCCTTCGGTTGAATTGTTGGCGCGGCTAAAAGGCGATCTCGAGGGCGCCGGTACGCGGCTTCCAGACTAAACCGCGAGTGGTCCCGGTACGCACGGGCAAAACCGGGCGGGCCAGGGCTGTGGTAAAGTGGGGCCGGTTGACCCGAATCTGTGCGTTTTCGTTAGGAGCAAACCGGCAATGTACAAATTACAAAACGTTCTAGCCAGCGCTTTCTTGGTGGCCGCTATTGCCGGCAGTGCCGCCAGCCATCCCTCGATCCGGCTACAGACCGGTTCTACGGTGCCGGCGGATGTTCAGCTTTCGGAAGCGCAAAGGACCGCGTTGCGCAAGATCGATCGAGAGAATAAATTGCGGTTGGCCGGCATTACCGTGCGGATCGGAATTGCCGCCAAAGCGCTTTATGACCATCTGTTGTCCGATAATCCCAACCGTCAGTTGGACCAAAAGCTTACTCGCAACTTGCACACCGTTGCCGGTGAACTGTTGACCGCCAGAGGCGAAGCATTCCGCAAAGCCATTGCGACCCTGACGCCCGCCCAACGTCGATTGGTCAAGAAAGAGATGCACCGATTGGACGCTCCGTTGGATCTGCTGGAGTTGATCGGCAAGACGTTCGGGCTTACTGAATAGAACCGGGAGCTATGGGTAGCGAGATAGCGGAAAACGCGGCGCGCGTCGAACTAGCGCGGATCACGGCGACGATCTTAGAGCTTGATTCCGGACCGGTGCAGTTGCTTCGCGCCTGTCAGGATCTCTATTTGATCTGCGCCAAAACTTCTGGCCACGAAGATAACCGCGACCTATCGCCGGTAGGGAAGGGCTCGTCGCTCGTATCCGGTCTGGCCATCTCGCCAAATGAGGCTGCACGTTGTATTTGGGACTTTGCGCGCACCACCGCGTTCATGCGTGGGGTCAAGGCGGCGATCGACGAACTGCTAGTGCGATTTCCCGGTGAACCGATCGAGGTGCTTTACGCCGGTTGTGGTCCATTCGCACCGTTGATCATTCCCCTGCTAGAAAACTATGATCCGCAGCTACTCCGCGTCACTGTGTTGGATTATCACCAGGAGTCGCTTGATTCGGTGAATTTGTTGATGGGTGAATTAAAGCTGGATGAGTATGCGGTTACACTGGTCCAGGCCGACGCGCTGCATTACCTCCATCCGGTGAAACCGCATCTGGTGATCTGCGAGATGATGCAGACCGCCCTTCGGAACGAACCGCAAGTGGCAGTGACATTCAATCTCGCCCCGCAAGTCCGTGAAGGTGGGATCTTCGTTCCGCAAAAGATATGGGTAGAAGTTGTCTTGGCCGAAACAGCGAGAGAAGTATCGTTTGACCAGTCTTCGCGCAAACGGATCCTGCTGGGGACCATCCTAGAACTGGACTCGGCGCGATGTGATCACGAAACTCTTGGACAACCCACTATAGTCGAAATCCCATCCGACCTGCCGAGCGGGACGGACCTTCGGATCTTGACGAAAGTTCAGGTTTTCAGCTCGTTCAAGTTGAACGACTACGATGCCGCCATCACCTATCCAGTGGTTTTGCGACAGCTAGAGAGCTTAAGGGCGGGTGATCGGATCGAATTCGTTTACGTCCTTGATGGGCGGCCGCGTTTTGAATTCAAACGACTCTAAGTTCAACCACTTAGCCGGTTATGATGTTTGCATAGAATTCCCTTGACCCTGATTCCACTTTCCCCTAATAATTGAATCGTCCCGGATTTACGCGAACGCTCATGGGTTTGATCTTTGTCCTCGAGGTAATGCGATGTTAAAGGCACTAGGGTGGTATTTTCGGCTTTCGCTGGGCTTGGCCGTTTTGTCGATTTTGGCAATCTTCTCGTTGGCCGAGGATCGGTCGCTGGTGCTGGGTCACGCAGCTGACCGGGCGGGCGTGGACGGGACCAGCCTGATCCCGGATCTGGGTGCCGGCGCAAGTCTTCACGGTGCTCAAGTGCTTCCGGCCAACAACCCGTGGAACCAGGACATCTCGCGGCTTCCGGTTGATTCCAACTCGGCCAATTTGATCGCGACCATCGGAAACAACACTGGATTGCATCCGGATTTCGGAACCGTTTACGAAGGGGCACCGATCGGCATTCCTTATGTCGTGGTATCCGGCACGCAACCGGTGGTGCCCATCACGTTCAATCAATTCGGCAGTCAAAGCGATCCCGGTCCCTATCCGGTTCCACCAAATGCGCCGATCGAAGGCGCGGCCGGAGCGACCGGTGGCGATCGCCACGTCTTGGTCTTCGACCGCGACAATTGGAAACTTTACGAAATGTATGCGGCGGCACGGGTAAACAATGGCGCCAGTTGGACCGCCGGTAGCGGGGCCGTGTTCAACCTGAATTCGAATGCGGTGCGTCCGGCGACGTGGACCTCGGCCGATGCCGCTGGGTTGCCGATCTTTCCGGGGTTGGTTCGATATGATGAAGTGGTCGAACAGCACGAGATCAAACATGCCCTACGGTTTACGGTGCAGACGTCGCGCCAATCGTATGTCTATCCCGCGCGGCATCAGGCCGGGAGCACGACCAGCCTCAACGCGCCGCCGATGGGTATGCGTGTGCGTTTGCGCTCGACCTTCAACATCTCGGCTTACTCGGCGAATGTCCAGGTGATCCTGCGCGCGATGAAAAAGTACGGGATGATCGTCGCCGACAACGGTTCGAATTGGTATGTCAGCGGTGCGCCCGATCCCCGATGGAATGATGACGAATTGAGCGCGCTGAGTTCAGTAAAAGGTTCCGATTTCGAAGTGGTTCAAACCCCGAATCATCTGGACCTTCCGCAGGCTGAATTTGACGGTGACGGCAAGACTGACTTGGCGGTCTTCCGCCCATCGGATGGTGGTTGGTACGTTCGACAAAGCACTGATGGGGCGTATCGGGCGATGGTTTTCGGCACTTCTGGCGACCAACAAGTGGGGGCGGATTATGATGGCGATGGGTTATCGGATGTAGCCGTGTTCCGCAGTGGCGCCTGGTACTACCTGCAAAGTTCGAACGGACAATTTCGTGCGATCGCGTTTGGTACGGCGGGCGACGTTCCCGTTCCGGGCGACTATGATAGCGATGGCAAGACGGACCTGGCCGTTTACCGTCAAGGTACCTGGTATTGGTTGCAGAGCAGCAACAGCGCCGTCCGTGCCAGTGTGTTTGGTCTGGCCAACGACATACCGGTACCGGGCGATTTTGACGGCGATGGAAGAACCGACATAGCGGTCTGGCGGCCCTCGACAACCGCCTGGTACATCATCCAAAGTTCGAACTCGGTCGTACGCTCGCAGGCTTTTGGCGCCAATGGTGACAAGCCGGTGCTCGGCGATTACGATTCCGACGGTAAGACCGACCTCTGTGTTTTCCGGCCCTCGAATGGGGGCTGGTATATCTGGCAGAGCCAAAGCAATTCACTTCGTAGCGACGCATTCGGCCAAAACGGCGATATTCCGCTGGCCGGTGACTTCGATCGCGATGGCCGTTCGGATCTCTCGGTGTTTCGCAGCGGTAATTGGTATGTACTGAATAGTTTCGATTCCTCCGTGACGGGTACACCATTTGGCCTGCCTGGTGATATGCCTGTTCCCGGTGTCCGTTAGCCGTGTACGTGCCTTCCCAAGCATCTAAGAATAATTAGCCGCGGATTTACACGGATAAACGCGGATCAAGGCCGAAGCGGCCGGGGGTCAGGGGCTGTGGATTGAGGCCTTGTCGATTCGCTTCGCTTAAAAGAGCACGCAAAGTGATTGCTTGCAATATCTTTTCAGATCTGTATGATCCGTGAAAATCCGCGGCTAAAATTTTTCTTTCTTTGCGGAACTCACCTCACCGTTTACAATTCACTCATATTTAAATCAATTCTGCCTTGAAGGAATTATCACTATGCTTAGACGTCAATTTTTGACTTCTGCACTATTGGTGCTGTTGGTGGCGGCGGTCGGTGCGCAAGCGCAAACGGCCGATCCACGCTTGGCCGAGATCGATGCTTACGCGCAGAAGGCGCTGACCGATTGGCATGTCCCGGGTTTTGCCATCGCCATCGTCAAGGACGACAAAGTTGTTTTTGCCAAAGGCTATGGCGTGCGCGAATTGGGCAAACCGGAAAAGGTAGACGACGCTACGTTGTTTGCGATCGCGTCGAATTCTAAGGCGTTCACGGCGGCGGCGATCGGGCTTTTGGTGGATGAAGGCAAACTTCAGTGGGACGATCCGGTGACGAAGTATCTGCCCTGGTTCCAGATGCCGGATCCGTTCGTGACGCGCGAAATGACGGTGCGTGACCTGTTATCTCATCGCAGCGGTTTCGACACTTTCAGTGGCGATCTTTTATGGTACGAGTCGAACTATCCGCGCGAGGAGATTATCCGGCGCGTGCGGTTTCTTAAGCCGAAATTTAGCTTTCGCAGCCACTATGGCTATCAGAACTTAATGTTCTTGACCGCGGGCGAGATCGTGAAAGCGGTAAGCGGTCAATCGTGGGACGATTTCGTGAAGACGCGTTTCTTCGGACCGCTGCAGATGACGCATAGTGTAACCAGCATTCGTGAACTGCCGCGGGGCGGGAATGTAGCCACGCCACACAACGAAGTCGACGGAAAGATTCGGGTCATCCGGTATGGCAACGTGGATAGTTCCGGCGGCGCGGCGGCGATCAATTCTTGCGTCGGTGATATGGCGCAATGGATCCGAATGCATCTGGCGGGTGGATCCTTCGAGGGTAAAGTGATCTTGAAGCCCCGCACCGCGCGCGAACTGCAACAGCCCAACACGATCATTCCGATCAGCCCGGGCGGCGAGGCGTTCATTCCGTCGCGCCACTTTAACGCCTACGGAATGGGTTTCTTCTTAAGTGATTACCAAGGACGAAAATTAGTACAGCACAGCGGCGGTTTGGACGGGATGATCTCGCAGGTCGCCCTGATGCCAGAAGAGAAACTCGGCGTGGTGATATTGAGCAATAGCGAAACGTCGGTGCCCGCCATCATGATGTACCAGGTACTGGACACGTTCTTGGGCGTGTCCCCTAAGCGCGATTGGAGCGCTGAATTTTTGGCTCGCGTGGCCACGGGCCAAAAGGAAGCCCAGGTAGAGCAAGCAAAGATCGAAGCGGCGCGAGTATTGAACACAAAGCCTTCGCTGGCACTGGATGCTTATGCGGCGATCTATCGCAGCACGTTGTACGGCGATGCCAAGATCAGTTTGGAGAATGGCCATCTGGTGCTGAGCCTGGTTTCGTCGCCGAATTTCGCGGGTGATCTCGAGCATTGGCAATACGATACTTATCGCGTGAAATGGCGCGATTCGGTGGTCTATCCGTTTGCACAAAAAGGCTGGGTGACATTTACCTTGGACAAGGACGGGAAAACTGACCAACTGAAGATCGACGATCCGAATCCCGATTTCGATTTCACCGAATTGGAATTGCACCGAGTACCTTAGGCCGAAGCGGCCGGGGTCAGGGGCCGGGGGTTTGTTGCGATCATTATTTGTACGTTGTGGATGGACGGCGGTTTTACCTGGCTTCAACCTAGTTGCACACAAACCGGACCCGACACGGACGAGTCAGGTTCAAACCGGCCAATGTCTTTTTTTCGGATCCGTTTTATCCGCGTAAATCCGCGGCTAGAATTTCTTTCCTTTGAGATTGCGGCAATTATTGTTTATGCGAAATCGTGAACCGGAAGTGCTGTCGATCAAAGAGATCTATCGCGGTCGTGTGTTTGACGTCACGCTGGATACGATCAAGGAAGGCGACCTCACCTATACGCGTGAGATCGTTCATCATCCCGGTAGCGCGGTGATCTTGCCGGTCTATCCCGATGGGACGGTTGGGATGGTACGGCAATACCGGCACCCGGCGCGTAAATTCCTATTGGAATTGCCCGCTGGTTCACTGCACGATGGCGAACCACCCGAGCACGGCGCCGAGCGCGAGCTTACCGAGGAACTGGGTGTTCGAGCGGGTAGCTTGGAAAAACTGACGGAGTTTTTCATTTCGCCTGGTTTCTTGGAAGAGAAGATGTTCCTCTTTCTTGCCACCGATCTGAGCGACGCTGAACAAAACTTGGACGACGACGAAGTTATTGATATCGTGCGGGTGACCATCTCACAAGCCTTGGAGATGATCACGATCGGTGAGATCGAGGATGCAAAAACGATCATTGGCATCCTGGTGGCAGCGCCACGATTGACATCACAAACCGGTGTTAATTATCCAGCGGTATAAGCTGGGTTTTGGGTGTCAGGTGCTAGGTGTCAGGTGCTCGGTGTTAGCTGATTGGTATCATACTTCGGAGATGGCTCTTCGGTGGAAAGACAGTCGCCGTGTCATCGAGGTCAGTACCACCTGCGATAGCGGGTGGGCAATACCGGTTAGTTGCAATCAAGGGTTCTATGGCCATTTGCGATACGGCTGTGACCAATTAATTCTACAGCCGTGGCGTTCGTATCCGATCTCACCATAGAAACGGCACTAGATCCCTCAAATCAGTGCGACGAGACTTGCCACACCGTCGGTCCTTAAATAAGCTTACTCGATTATGGAATGTAAGCACATAGACCTGAACAACGACCTGGGCCCGAATACGCGTGGCTGTGAAGAATGCTTGAAGTTGGGCGATACGTGGGTGCATCTGCGTTGGTGCCGTAATTGTGGCAAGGTCGGTTGTTGCGATTCTTCAAAGAATCGCCATGCCACCAAGCATTTTTTGGCCACGAAGCACCCGATCATGCAATCGCTGGAGCGCGGCGAAGATTGGGGTTGGTGCTTTGTGGACGAGGAAGTCTTCGAACCGTTTCCCGGATAGAAATACTGAACATTGATGCTCAGACGGAAACCAGTGCGGGTTGGGTTCGACGTGCCCTCCCTGCATTGACCGCGTATCCTACGCTCTTTTACACTTCAGATAATGGAAAATACTGACGCTATCGGCCCGGAATGGTCACCTCCACCAACGCCTGCGGCACCTGCGCCCGCAACGCCACCATTGTTTCAGTGGGAGAATCCCAGCTGGGGTTTTCCGCTGGCGATGCTGGTGTGGATCACGAGCGTCATGTTGCTCTTGATCATGGGCATTATCTTCGCGATCCCCTTTTTCTCGCGCTATATGTCGAAGGGTAAAGAGATGGCGGACATCGCACCAATTTTGATTTCCGATCCGAACTTTTTACTCTGGCAAGTGATCGCTGCTTTGCCGGCGCATGCGCTTACCCTCCTTTTGATCTGGGCCGTGGTAACTGGACTTGGAAAACGACCGTTTTGGCGTTCGGTGAATTTTGCCTGGGGTGATCGGCGCGATGTCATCTCGATCGCTGGTGGTATTTTTGGCGCGGTCGGTCTCCTGCTGTTATCTAGTTTTATTGCAAAGAAGATCGGTGGCGGCGAGACCATCATGGACCGCTTGATCCAGAGCTCGACTTCGGCAAAGTATGCCATTGCGTTTTTGGCCGCGATCTCAGCGCCGCTGGTCGAAGAGTTGATCTATCGTGGGGTCATTTACCCCGCAACGCAGCGCGGATTTGCGCGGTTGGGACATCGATTTTCACCAGCGCCGCGAAACCGCGACGCGATCCAGATAGGTAGCGCGATCTTGGCGGTGTTCTTCGTATCGATCCTTTTCGCCGGGGTTCACATTGATCAGTACAAGAATAATCTAGGCGTCATTACCGCGATCGCCTTGTTGAGCTTTGTATTGACCGGATCGCGCGCCGTGACCGGCCGCGTTTTGCCGGGATTTATCATCCACTTCGTTTTCAATGGGATCCAAGCGATCGGCATTCTTTACCTGCCGAATATCGATAAGAAGACCGTCGCACCCGCACCCACCGGGGCCGCGCTGATTCATCTGTTAAGTCTCCTGCCGATGGTAAATTAAGCAACCGCATGGATTACGAGGTCATTGTGATTGGCGGTGGCATCGGGGGTTTAACCGCGGCTGCCTTGCTGGCGGCGCGGGGTGTACAGGTAGGGTTGTTCGAACGTGCTTCGCAGGTTGGCGGTTGCGTCACTTTGGTCGAGTCTTCGGCGCATCGGTTCGACCCTGGCGCCGGTTTGTTCGCCGGCTGGGGCGCGGACGAGATCCATCAACGCGTCTTTGTTGAATTGGGGATGGCGCCACCGCCGGCGCGATTGTTGGACGCGCCTTACTCGGTGCGTCTACCGGACGGAAGGGAAGTGCTCCGGCGAGCTGATCGAACCGCATTTGAGAGCGAGTTGGCCGCAGCGTTTCCCGAATGCGCGGAGGCCACGATCGCATTTTACCGTGCACTGGAACCTATCGGGGCCGCGCTTGACCGAGCCGTTCGTCACCAACCGGCGCTCGCAACCTCGACGCGCTGGCTACGAGCCAAATTGATCGCGGCCGAGCCACGCATTAGTGCACGCATCTTGGCGGCAATGCAACACACCACCGCCTACTATCTGACCGGCACATCCATCCGCTTTCGTCGGTTCATAGATGCTCAACTTCAACTGTTCGGATTATGTGGCAGCGACGAGTGCGCTTATCTTTACGCCGCCGTAGCGCTTGCATTACCGGCGCGAGGTCTTTATTCGCTCGATGGCGGCGGAGCAGCGTTGGCTGATTCATTAGCCCTTGCGATCAAGAAACCGGGTGGAGAGATCCATTGTGGTCAAACCGTCTTGCGACTTGTGTTCGGTTCGGATGGGAAGGCGGTTGGGGTTGACCTGCTGAGCGGCGAACGCGTGACCGCCAGCCGGGCGGTGGTGAGCGATCTGACGGCGGCGGATAGCTACGGCAAACTGGTCGGTTGGGATCGAACACCGGCCGAGATCCGCCAGCGGATCCAAGGCGCAGCGGACTGGGGATGTTATCAAATGTTTCTGAGCGCTGGTCTGCGGGAAGTTGAGCGATTGCCCTCATCACGAATCCTCGCATTGACCGATTGGCAGTTAGACGAGAGTTTTGCGCCGGATCAGTCTTGGTTTATGTTGAGCGCCGGCGACGCAGGCGGAGCACCCGAAGGTAGGCGTGCGATCACGGTGTCGGCCTTTTGCGAAACCGCACCCTGGTTCGACTATCAACGTGATGGTGACCAGCATGAAGCCCTCGACCAGGCCGCGCTGGAAAGATGGTGGACCTTGGTTCTTGGGGCCGTACCTGAGATCGCTGATGGTTTGGAAGTGATCGCGACCGCTACGCCACGGACCTATTACGAGGACACCCGGCGCAAACTCGGATCTGTTGGCGGGTTGGGCCAATCACTGGCAGTGTTCGGTCCGAATGCGCTTACGCACCGCACTCCGGTTCCCGGATTGTACTTGGTGGGAGACTCAGTTTTTCCCGGCAACGGCTTGGCTGCGGTTACGTTATCCGGATTGATCGCGGCTAACGAGATCTGCCCTCGCTAGGTAAGAACCCATTAATAGGTTCGCTACGCATGTGACCG
>JBDSEC010000657.1:0-2587 GCA_039920205.1 Pyrinomonadaceae bacterium | reverse complement strand
GGCGCCGAGATCTTTCGCGAACCGACCCGTTCGATCATCTGCGACCATAAATGTGACGGTGACCGCTGGCTGTCCTTGACGGGCAAAGTTCACGCGGCGGGATTGAAGACCAACGCGACGATGCTTTACGGTCACATCGAATCGATCGAGGATCGGGTGGATCATTTCGTGCGGCTGCGCGAACAACAAGACGCAAGTGGCGGATTTCAATGCTTTATTCCCCTGGCGTTCTATCCGGCCGAGACCAAGCTTTCGCACCTGCCCGGACCGTCCGGCGTGGATTCCCTGAAGACTATCGCGGTGTCGCGGCTGATGCTGGACAACTTTGCGCATATCAAGGCCTACTGGGTAATGCTCGGTAAGCGTCTTGCGCAAGTAGCGCTGCATTACGGCGCGAATGATCTGGACGGCACGATCACCAACGGCGGCGAATTGACTGAAAGCTATTCGGTCGAAAGCAACCAGGAAGTTAAGATGACCACGCAAGAGATAATCGCGTTGATCGAGGACGCGGGTTTTGAGGCGGTCGAACGCGACACGGTCTATAATCGAATTGAACGAGAAACCGTAACAGTTTAGAACAAAATGGGGCCCATAGGACCTATCTGTCCTATGTTTTATTAAATGACAACAACTACTGAACTACGCACAATATCTGTCGCGCATTCGCCCGATTCGGACGATGCGTTCATGTTTTACGGTCTAGCGACCAACAAGATCGACACCGGCGACCTGAAATTCACCCATGTATTGGAAGACATTCAGACGCTAAATGAAAAGGCGCGACAAGGCGTTTACGATGTTACGGCGATCAGCTTTCACGCCTATGCCTATATCGCGGACAAATATGCGTTGCTACCGCACGGCGCGTCGATCGGCGACCAATATGGTCCGATCGTGGTTTCCAAGGAATTGATCGCACCGGAAGATCTGGGCAAACACAAAGTTGCCATCCCGGGCGAATTGACCAGTGCGTTCCTAGCGCTGCGGCTGTTCAATCCGGACTTTGAATATGAAGTGATTCCGTTTGACCAGATCATTGAAGCCGTTCAAGAGGGCCGTTGCGATGCCGGACTGCTTATCCATGAAGGCCAGCTCTTTTACGAAAAGACCGGCCTGAAGAAAGTGGTCGATCTAGGCGAGTGGTGGTTCGAGCGAACGGGTTTACCGCTGCCCATGGGCGGCAATGTCATCCGTCGTGAATTGGGTCCGGAGTTGATGCGCAAGGTTTCGCGCTATCTGCACGAAGGGATCCAGTATTCATTGGACAATCGCGAAGATGCCTTGGCCTATGCCATGCAATTCGCGCGGGGGATGGACCCGGCCATTGCCGACCGCTTTGTGGGAATGTGGGTCAACGAATTGACCTTGGATTATGGCGACCGCGGGCGCGAATCGGTCCGGCGTTTGCTTCAAGAAGGCTACGAAAAAGGCATAATTCCGCACAAGGTGGACGTCGAATTCGTCGAACCCGAAGCCGCTGCCGCCGAGGGTTAATGGCCACCCGCAGGGCGAACTGGCAACAATACCGCCGGTTTCCGCATCGTAATTGCGCCGTTATTATGGGATCGACCGTCGGGCTTAATATTTTGTCCCGCGCGCGAGCTTAAGCCCTTCCCCGAGGAGTAGTTCACTAATGAATAGTGCGATGCGAGTTTTTCTTTTGCTGGTAGCTGGTATGTCGATCCCGCTGACCGGTTGGGCGCAAACGACGACCAAGCCGGCCGCGATGCCCGTCTCGAAGGTTCGTTACGAACCGCTCCCGCAACCGGAGATCGACCGGATCATTCAGACCTTCTCGGCCAAAGAGACCCAATTTCGCCAGGCGCTAAATCAATACGGATTTACCCGCGACGCCACGGTTCGCACCATCAGCCGGTTGGGAAAACAGATAACCGGTGAGTTCCGGCTGGTTTCCGCCTTCGCGTTTGATGACAAGGGCAAACGTGTTGAGACGGTTCTGTTTGCTCCCGCTCCCACCTTGACCGAAATAATTATCACTCCGGAGGATCTTGAGGATCTGGGCGGCATACAGCCCTACGCCCTTGAAGCAGACAAGATCAGCCAGTACAACTTCAACTATATCGGCAAAGAAAAGATCGATGAACTGGATCTCTTCGTGTTTGATGTGACGCCGAAGAATCTAGATGAGAATAAAGTAAATCAGCGATTTTTTAAGGGACGGATCTGGGTCGATGACCACGACCTGATGATCGTAAAAGTGCGCGGCAAGGGCGTGCCCGAGGGCAAACAGCGGTTCCCCACTTTTGAAACTTATCGCGAACAGATCGACGGGAAACACTGGTTCCCGACCTATACCTATTCGGACGATGAATTGGTGTTTCCCGGCGGGCAGATCGTACACGAACAGATGGTGGTGAAGTACACCAAATACCGCGAAGCAATCGGCACCGTGAGGATCATCGACGATGACAATCAGATCATCGACGATTCAGAGCCCAAGCCGTCAACCCCGCCGGCGAAAACGCCGGAACCGGCAAAACCGGCCGTGCCACCGAAAAAACCGTAACCATCGCTTGCTAAGGCTGAATCCTAGAGCGGTCGCCAAGTACAACCTTGGCGACCG
>JBDSEC010000656.1:0-7180 GCA_039920205.1 Pyrinomonadaceae bacterium | reverse complement strand
CATCCGCAAAATCGGTCAGGTAGCCGGTTAGATGAACTTTTATTTTCACGCGATGACGGTGGTGGTCCGGACCATGGTGACGGGCGGCAGTCCGGCAAAGATCTGCTCCCAAGAATCGCCGCCGTCGGGCGAGCCGAACACTTTGCCGCTGCGCGTTCCGAACGCCAGCGCGCTGCCGTCTGAGGTGAAGGCATCGCGCAGCACGGTCTCGAACGCATCCTGCTGGGGCAATCCATTGGTCAGCGCCTTCCAGGATGCGCCGCCGTCCGCCGTGCGGTAAACGCGCAGTTTCCCTTCCGGGGTACAGCGGAACGTATCGGCCTCTAACGGAATAACACAGGCCGCGCCCGTGTCGGTGATCGCCAAACCAAAGCCGAAATCGCTGGGCAAACCTTCATTGCCGATATCAACCCAATTTTCGCCGTGATCGTCGCTACGGAATACCCCCCAATGGTTTTGCAGAAAGAGCTGGTCAGGGTTAGCCGGACTGCGCTGTACCTTATGCACGCACTGGCCGAACTCGGGAAATTTATCCGGCAGGAATTCCGCGGTCACGCCTTTGTTGGTAACGCGCCACGATTCCCCGCCGTCCTCGCTTTGATAAACCCCACCGGTCGAGATGGCGATCAGCAACCGTTTCGGATCCTCGGGATGTGTGACCACCGTGTGCAAACAAAGTCCCCCGCCACCGGGCGACCACTGCGGCCGATGCGGATGATTCCACAATCCCTGGCACAGTTTCCAGGTGACGCCGACGTCATCGGATTTGAACAGCGCTGCGGGTTCGACGCCGCAATAGAGCACGTCGGGATCATTCTCGGGCGCGACGATCTGCCAGATCTGGTTCAGCGAAGCGCCGGCTTCTTCCGGAAATTTCACCAACGCCTCTTCCGGAATGGTCCAGGTCGCGCCCATATCATCGGACCAACACAGATGCGTCCCCCAGAAGGGGCTCGATGCCGCCGCCCACAAACGCCGGCGACCCTGACGCTGGTCAAGCGTAGCGGCGTAAACCGTGTGACCTTTAAACGCAGGTTCCGCCAACGTCCAACCACCGCCGGCCGGCGTCGCCAGGAACAACCCCTTCATGGTGCCCAACAAAAGCAAGCGATTCGGGTCGTGCAGATTTACGGTCATGATGACATTTTCCTCACTAACAAATTTGGGTTGATATATCACAGTTCGCACGGAAAATCACGGGTGAGATGTACAAACTAAGTTCGCCGCTGTTGAGGCGTGCGAGTGAACCCATGTGATAGCGGGAGGGCAAGATCTGCAACATTCGGACTCAACATTCGCGCCCTGCCTCAATCGCGGCTTTGCCGCTCTATGCGCGGCGATGGCTCCGCCTCGCCGGCGGTATTCCTCCTTAAGATCCGGGGCTAAGCCCCCGGCGGCGCAGCCGCAATACTGAAAAACCTAGACTCTTGAAAGGTGGAACCTTTCCGCGCATAGAGCGGCATAGCCGCATCTCCGCGTTGACCACAAAGTGGTTGCCTGCTTGGACGGCAACCTAATGCTGATCGTATTGCGAACCGATCGCTTCCGCTTCCTGTGGCGGTTCAGTCATCGTTTCTTCTTCCGGGACCTGCTTGGGTACTTCCCACCACATCCCACACTCAGGACAGGAATACATGCGCCGTTTGGGTGATTCCCAGCGCATTTCCGGCACGTCGGGACAAGGGCACCGGCGTAGTGTTTGCGGGTCAATGAATATCTCGTTTGAAGTCATAAAGGCGGTATTGTACACCGTGCCTACCAAAGTTTTCGCGGTTTCGTTATCCTATCGCGGCTGATGCTCAAGTCCCTGCAAATATCCAACGTGGCGCTGATCGATGATCTGACGGTCGATTTTTCCGACGGGTTTAATGCCCTGACGGGCGAGACCGGTTCGGGTAAGTCGATAATTATCGACGCTCTGGCGCTGACCGTCGGCGGCCGATCTACTGTCACATTGATCCGCACCGGGGCGGAGACGGCGGTCGTGACCGCCCTGTTCGATCTGCCCGACACGGCCGAAGTACGCGAATCGCTAGCGCAGACCGGCAACGACGCGTCTGAACCCGTTGACGCGCATTTCGAGCTGCTGATCCGCCGCGAATTCGGCCGCAATGGCCGCCAACGCGTCACCGTCAATGGCCAACTTTCCACCATCGCCATCTTAAAGCAATTGCAGCCGCTTTTGGTCGATATCCACGGCCAGGGTGAACAGCAGACCCTCTTCAACCCGGCTACCCATCTGGATCTAATGGATACGTTCCTCGGCTTGGCCGCCCCGCGGGAAGATATGGCGCAGGCCTATTCCGCGTTGAACAAGCTCGAACGCCAGTTGGCCGAACTCTCCAGCGAATTCGATCCCGCGGTGATGGAGGCGCTGGAACACGAACGTGACGAATTAACGCAGGCCGAATTGACCGGCGATGAACAGAATGCACTGGAACAAGAGAAACGCCTGTTGCTGAATACCGAGCGGCTGAGCCAGCTGGCCACGTCTGCCTTACAGGAACTTTATGATTTCGAGGATTCGGCCCTGGTCCGGCTGACCCGCGCGTCAAAGTTCATCGGCGAACTAGGTTCGTTCGACGCGGCGCTAGCGAATCATGCGACGGAATTGACTTCGGCCGTTGCTCTCGTCGACGACGTGACCCAATCGGTCCGTACTTTCCTGGCGGCGTTGGAGTTCTCCGCCATCCGGCTGGATCAGATCGAAAATCGCTTGGCCGAGATCGCCCGCATTACGCGCCCGTTCGGCGGCACGATCGCTGCGGCTTTGGAACATCTGGCCGACTTGGAAAAGCGCATCGCCGCCCGGGCTGACGCGGCCGGTGCCGCGAAGCAATTGAGCCAAGAGATCGAACTCGCCGCGAAAGCTGCGGATAAGATCGCCGCCCGATTGCATCAAGCGCGTGAGCGCGGCCGCGACAAACTGATCAAACGACTGATCGCTTCATTGAAGGAACTGGGCTTTCCTCACGCCGTGCTCGTGATAGAGATCCTGCCGCTAACGGACGCCGCTGGCGAGCCGCGTCTTTCCGCTCGCGGTTCCGACCAGATCGAGTTTCACTTCTCAGCCAATAAAGGCGAAGCGCCGCGAAAATTGGCCGAGGTCGCGTCCGGCGGCGAGGCCTCGCGCCTGATGCTCGCGTTAAAGACGATCAGCCAACCGGCGGATTTTCCGCGCACGGTCGTGTTTGACGAGATCGACAGTGGTATCGGTGGCGGCATTTCCACTGCGGTGGGGCGTCATTTGAAGAAACTGGCCGCCGTGAATCAAGTATTCAGCGTCACTCATCAGCCGCAGATCGCCAGCTTTGCCGACCAGCATCTGACCGTCGAAAAACAGGTTAAGCGGAACCGGACTCTGATCACTCTGCGCGCGCTTGCGGCAGACGATCGAGTCGAAGAGATCGCCCGGATGCTGGCCGGTGGCGAGATCAACGCTTCCGCCCGCGAACACGCTCGCCAGTTGGTCAAGGAAGCCAAAGCCTGACCTTCACCGTTTGGCACCGTTTGCCATTGACAGCGCGCGAACCATGCAACAGAATGCGCGCATTGATACTTCCAGGGAATTATTCTTTGGTCTGACCGGCCTCGCGGCAGATGGGGTAACACGATATTCAGTGGCTTTATTCAGCTCTTTCTCGAGGTGAGTTATGAACGCACGCGTAATACTGTCCGCCGTGGTTTCGGCCGTGGTGATCTTTGGGCTTGGGTACGTGGTGTTTGGTGTCTTGCTCCATGACTACTACGCCCAGGAGACCATCAAGGCCAAATCGTTAATGAACGACCCGCCGGTGCTGTGGGCTCTCTTCCTGGCTCAATTGCTATTCACTCTCCTGCTCGCCACCGTGTTCGAGCGCTACGCCACCATCCGAACAGTGCAGGGCGGAGCCATCGCAGGGTTGTGGATGGGCTTTCTAATTTTCATGTCTTTTGATCTGAGCATGTTTGCGTTCTTTAAGATGTCCACTTTGCAGTTCGCGGTGATCGACGGGTTGCTCAACACGGTCATGTCGGGGGTGGCCGGCGCGGTGGTTGGGTTCGTCCTGGGCGTGAATCGTAAGTAAGTCACCACCAGTCAAACACTTAAAATTTTCCGGCGGTTTAACCGATGGTTATCCGTTGCGTTAACGGCTTACGCAGCGGGCAGCACCGCCTGTTTTCACGTCAGTATTTTCGTTCGCACGAAGTTGTGACGCAATGAAAATAATTTCCCCAATTGGTCGCGTATTGTGACGAACGAATTTCTGATGTAGTGATATAACTTGTGCAATATCAATATGTTACCGGTATTTGTGGTAAATATTCAGCCTTCTTACCGGACCTTGCTACGCACGGATTATTCTGTATAATCCATTTCCCCCTGCCCGTGCAGGGCAGCGCTATGACACGAGAGTATCAGCTCACTTTTCCCTTTTGTGGACCTTCGAATCCCAACGAAATGTTGGTCGGGCTAGAATACGTTCTGCTTGGTGCAACGGTGCGTGTGATCGGCATCGATCGCGCGGTGCCAAAGACGCATGTGATCGTCCGCTCGGAGATCACGCGCAGCGAGATGTCGATCGCCGCGCATCTGCTGCACAGTCAACAACCGGCCCGCGCACGCTTGTGATCCGCACCCAATTGAGCCTACATTTTTTCGTGCAGACCGATCAGATTTCCGTCCGGCGCCTTAACAAAGCCGTATCCACCAAAACCCGGGATCTCAACTTTTTCGTGAGCAATGCCGCCACCTAATTCCGTGGCCTTCGCGAAAGTTTCATCGATCGATCCAACCGCGATATAGACATTGGGCGAACCGCCGGCGAGCACGGCTTTCGGATTCAACAACAACCCGATCGTCAGATCCCCCGCGCGAGAAATGTAGTAAGCGGGAGACATTTCCGAAAACTGCCAACCGAATAGTCCCGATAGAAAATCACGCAGACTGTTCAGCTCCGTCGTAGCCCATTCGATATGGGTGATCTCGTTCATTGCCATAATTGATCTGCTCCAAAAAAAGGCGGGCGCCGACGGCCTCGTATATGATCACGAACCGCGACGCCCAACAATAATTAGTACGAAAACCTACGCGGGCGGCCCGCCTAAGGTGATCATTGAAATGACGCCGCCGGTCGGGTCCTTAAGGATGCAGAACCGGCCGACGTTTGGAATGTCCATCGGTGGCATCACGATCTCGCCACCCAGTTCCGTAACCTTTCCGGCCATTTCGTCGACGTTGTCAACGGCGACATACGAACCCCAATGGGTCGGCATTCCCGCCATCTCCGGAGTCTTTTGGAATATTCCACCGATCGGTTTGCCGTCGTGCATGAACTCGGTGTACTGCATTCCGGTCGTATCGCTGGTCTTCATGGTCCAACCGAAAAGACTCGAATAAAACTCCTGGGCCTTTCCGGCATCATCAGTCGCAAGCTCTGCCCAGCAGATGCTGCCGTGCGGCGGCGGCATGTGAATTCCATCGGACATGTGATATATCCTCGCTTTCTGTATGGTTGCTAGTTTTGCTGGGTAATACGCGGACGCGGACGATAAGGTTGCAGACGTCCTCCGCCACCAGACCGGACCTTAAATTTTCCCTCTTTTAAGGAGCTACTATGTTACGTGGAATTGTTGGTGTGATCGTGGGTTATCTCGCGATGTTCGTCGTGGTTTTCCTTTGTTTGACGGCGGCTTATTTGATAATGGGCACGGAACGCGTGTTTTTACCGGGGAGTTTCGTGGCCGACATGCCGTGGATGATCATCATGGTGATCGTTAGTATTATCGCGGCCGTGATCGGCGGTCTGGTCTGCGCCAAGGTCGCGGGCGGGTCCACGGCGCCTAAAGTACTGGCCGTCTTGGTGTTTGTTTTGGGACTGTTGTTGGCCATCGGCACCATGGGTGACAATAAGGCGGCGGTTCCCCGAACCGGAGAGCTATCGAACTTTGAAGCGATGAAGAACGCCAAAGAGCCGCAGTGGTTTTCGTTCGCCAATCCGCTGATCGGCGCCATCGGAGTGTTGGCGGGTGCGGGCCTGGCCAAGCGACGGCCCTAGTCGCCAGCGCGGGTGCAATTGAAAGTAAGAGTTGGTATCAACGCGGAGGCTACCTCTTCGCGCTCTTCGCGCTGAAGGCGCATCAAGAGAATAGCCAGATGCGGGGCTTTGCGCGGCGTCTGGTCGATCGCAAAGACGTTCGCGCCCTGAAGGTGCGCCACCTCGATCTGGCGCACCTTCAGAGCGCTCGAATCCCCGGCCCCCGACCCCTACCCCCCGGCCCCGCCGCTTCGGCCCCATTATTGGCCTTTTTTGCTCATTTATGGGATACTATGGGGCACACACCGCTTGCAACATCGTGCAATAGGACCCGCAAGTCACTCCGCGGTTTCGGCTTGGTTATCGGTAATTTGATGTTCAGGTAGTTCGGGCGCGGTCCCGGCCGGCGAAGATCTTCGTCATTACGGCCCGGATGAGGTACGGGTGTGACCAATTGGCCATTTCATAGTGAGGAGTAAACCAGTTTGCCAAAAGAAGATATGATCCCCGCCGAAGGCGTGGTGATCGACAAGTTACCCAATGCGTTTTTCAAAGTGCAGTTGGATGGAACCGAACATTTTGTGACCGCCCAGATCTCGGGAAAGATGCGCAAGCACTACATCCGTATCCTGGCCGGCGATCGCGTTAGCATCGAACTTTCGCCGTACGATCTGAGCAAGGGCCGTATTACCTACCGGCATAAATAGTACAAAGTTTGTTTCGTATTTGTTGGTGGTTGAATGGTCTTAGTTCAACCACGAGCTTTGCCGAAGAAAGCCTTTACGCGGCAGCTAGAACGAACCAGCATTTCTCCCGCTGGTTTAATTCCCTCGCAGCCTTCGTTCCCTTTTTCAACAACTAAAAATCTGGTGGGTACAGTCAAAAGTGCGAACTAGTTTTCGCATTGAAGATCACCTATTCCCGACAGACTCATGCTTAGGAGGGGTAGGCCGCTTGCGGCCGTGGGGTGGTAGTTCTGTAAGATCTTAAATCGGCCGAAAACACATTTACAGAACGAACCACCCTGGCGCTCCGCGCCCACCCCTCCTTAGCCAAGCCTTGTTTGCGCTTCGCGCAAAGCCGGCCGCCTGAAGTTGCTACGAATGCGCGGGGAGCTTCGACCAACTCGCACTTTTGATTGCACCCTCTAACCCCCAATCCCC
>JBDSEC010000655.1:0-3887 GCA_039920205.1 Pyrinomonadaceae bacterium | reverse complement strand
CAACGATCAGGGGATCGATCGCAAAGTTTACTTTCGTCCGGTCAGTGCCTTGGGACTTTCGGTCGCGGTGGTGGCGGATCAGGCGGGCATTACGGGTCTGTCCTGGACGTGGTTGATCGTCGGGTTGGTGCTAGCGTTGGCCGGCGTGGGGTTGGCCGCTTGGTTGATCGCGCGCGCATTGCGTCGGGAACAGCGCGGGATCGAGCGCGTGACCCAGGGCGCGGCCGAGATCGCCGCGGGTAACTTGAACAATCGGATCCTGCTGGAATCCAGCACCACGTTGAAGCCTTTGGCCGACAGCTTCAACACCATGACCGAGAAGCTGCGCGAGCAGATCGCGCACGAGACCGAAGCCCGCCAGTTTCAGTCGTTCATGCGGCTTTCCGCCGGCATCACCCATGACCTAAAAAATTCGATCCAAGCGTTGCAGTTGTTGGTCAAGAATTTGGAGACCAAATTCGACGATCCGGAATATCGGGTGCACGCCTTGCGTTCGTTAGAGCAGGCCACCAATAGGTTGACCGGATTGGTGGGACGATTGAGCGAACCCGTGCGGAGCATGAGCGGCGAAATGCCTCGGCCGCAACCTACGGACCTGGTCTCGTTGATCCGCAGGGTCATGCGCGCCACCGCGGAGCTGGACCAAATGGGGCACACGCTGAACATCGATCTGCCCGATAAATTGATCGTGGCGGTGGATGGCGAACGAATCGAAAAGGTATTCGAAAATCTGATCATCAACGCGATGCAGGCCATGGACGACGGGCCGGGTACGTTGACGATCGCGGCCACCGCGGACGCGGACAACTGCACGGTAACGGTGGGCGACACCGGCGCCGGCATGACGGAAGAATTCATTCGCGATCGCCTCTTCCGTCCCTTTTTCACGACCAAGGCTGCGGGGATCGGCCTCGGGCTCTACACCTGTCACGAAGTGGTCCGGGCGCACGGCGGCCGCATCGAAGCCGAGTCGAAAGTGGGTTCTGGTACAACTTTTCGCGTCGTGTTACCATTGCGCGCGCAGGCGCTCTGGTCAGCTATGGGAGGCTCGACCGCGGCATAGTTCGCCGATGCAAATGCCCAGACAAGTACCTAGGTAAACGACCGCCCCCGACATCTCAAACCAAGAATAATAACCATGCCGGTTTCTGCTCCAGGGACAATTACACTCCTGATCGTTGAGGATCAGGAAGAACTACGCACGCAGCTTGACTGGGCGTTGCGCGATGAATTTCGTGTGTTGCTGGCGGCCGATCGCGACCAGGCGTTGGGGAAATTGCAGCACGAACGAGTCGACGTAATTCTCTGCGATCTGCATCTAACGCCGGCCGAACAACACACGGCCGATGGGTTGGATGTTATCTCGGCCGCTAACGCGAAACAGCCCGCCGTTCCAGTCGTGGTCATCACCGGCAGTTCATCGCGCCGTGCGGCCTTGGAAGCGATCAAACGCGGCGCTTACGGTTTCTTTGAAAAGCCGTTCGACCCCGACGAGGCCGCGCACATCATTCGCCAGGCAGCGCACCTTCGGCGGATGGAACAAGAGCTGTTAAAGCTTCGCTCTGAGCATATCGGCGATATTGGTTTTGCGCTTATGCTCGGCGGTGGACCAGCATTGGCTCGAACCGTGAAGCAGGCACGGACGGTGGCTGACACTAATGCGACGGTCTTGATCACCGGGGAAAGCGGCACGGGCAAGGAATTGCTTGCACGCGCGATCCATTTCGAGGGAGCGCGCGCTGCTGGGCCTTTCATCGGCGTAAGCTGCGCGGCGTTACCCGAGACGCTGATCGAATCGGAACTCTTCGGCTACGAAAAGGGTGCGTTCACTAACGCGCTGAATTCCAAACAAGGCCGGTTCGAATTGGCCGACGGCGGCACGCTCTTTTTGGATGAGATCAGCGAACTTACGCCTGCCGTTCAGGTGACACTGTTACGCGTGTTGCAGGAACGATCGTTCGAACGGGTCGGCGGAACCAAGACGATCAACGTGGACATCCGCCTGATCGCCGCCACCAACCGCGACCTTGCAAAGGAAGTTGACGAAGGGCGTTTCCGCAAGGACCTGTTTTATCGGTTGAATGTGATCCCGTTGGTACTGCCGCCGCTGCGCGACCGGCAGGAAGACGTGGCCTTGCTGGCGGCCCATTTCGCGGTGCGGTTTGCCGAGCGGCACAATCGCCCGCAACCGCGCTTGAGGCCCGAATTGATCGAGGCGTTGCACGAGCACACCTGGCCCGGAAACGTGCGCGAATTGGAAAATTTGATGGAACGGTTGATCGTGTTGACCGGCGAGACCGAGATCGGCACCGAATTTCTGCCGGACGATATGTTGCGCCACCCACCGGACGCATCGACTGCGGATGAGTCTACGCTGGAAGGCGCCATCCGTGCGCTGCGCATTCGGATGATCAACCAGGCGTTGGAATTGGACAAAGGCAACCGCGCCGCCGCGGCCCGCCGCCTGGCCATCAGCCGTAGCTACATGCATCGTTTGATCAAGGAGCTGGGCATTGAACCCAATGAATAGTGGATAATTAACAATGAATAATTAATAATGAATAACGAAGAGCGGGGCTTTCTTTGCGGCTTTGCGCCTTTGCGACTTGGCGTGAACTGTCCCCGTCTTTGAATTCTGATTCGTGTGCGATTCGCGAACATTCGTGACTATCCATAAATTTATCGAAAAGATTCGAGGCGAGAGAAAACCGCCGATTCCGGTTTCACCGCAGCTAGACCTCGGCCGCCGGGGTGAAGCCCTCGCCGCCGCTTACCTGGAACAGCAAGGCTATCGCTTAACGGCGGCGAATTTTGTGGTCTCGGTCGGGCGTAATCGTCGGGGCGCATTGATCAACGCCGAACTGGATCTGATCGCCTACGAAGGCGATGTGCTTTGCTTTGTCGAGGTAAAGACGCGCGCCTCGGATTGGTTCGCACCGCCCGAAGCGAACGTGGACACGCGCAAGCAACGGCAGATCTCACGGGCGGCGCGGGCCTATCGCCGAATGTTCGGGATAAGCAGCGCAGAATTCAGGTACGACGTCTTGAGCGTGATCTTGCCGGTGCCAGGCGACCCCGACCACAATGCACCAAAGCTGGAATTACTAAAGAATTTCTGGACCGACGAAAAATTCCGCAAACGCCGTTGGATCGAATACGAGTACAATTAATAATGAATAGTTAATAATTAATAATGAAGAGGAGAGTGAAGCGCTGGCGTTGGGGGTCACTTTCATCTTGATTCCCCATTATTAACTATTCATTGATTTTTCAGATCCGCGTTTATCCGCGTAAATCCGCGGCTAATTTTCTCAAAATTCTGCACTGCAGCGGCTTTGATAGGTGTAAAGCGCAATGGAGATCAAGACCATCTGAATTACCATTATTAACTGTTAATTATTCATTGTTAATTATCCACTACTTGACAACCGGGCGTGGGCTAGTAGAATCTTAAATTCGCTCTGCGGGAGTAACTCAGTGGTAGAGTGCGACCTTGCCAAGGTCGAAGTCGCGAGTTCAAATCTCGTCTCCCGCTCCAATTTTATGGGAAACGGCGGTTGGGTGAAGCCCTTAATTGCTTCAACCAGCCGCCTTTTTTTTGAGTTCCACGTTCGTAGCCAAGCGTTTTGAGTTCCGCGTTTGGAGTTCCGTCTTAAGGCGGCCGCTTTCTGCTTAGCTCAACTTACCGTAAGCGCGCAACCGCACAGAGTTACGCCTTTCAGGCGTGATCGACCGGCGCTAACACGCAACTTACCGTAAGCGCGCAACCGCACAGAGTTACGCCTTTTAGGCGTGATCGACCGGCGCAAACACCGAATTTACCGCAAGCGCGCAACCGCTCAGAGTTACGCATCTTTAGGCGTGATTGACCGGCGCAAACACCCAAC
>JBDSEC010000654.1:0-2921 GCA_039920205.1 Pyrinomonadaceae bacterium | reverse complement strand
CAAAAATGACGTGGGCCTTGGCACCGGTCGAAAGAGCGAGTTCGATAAACTCGGCGCGGGCCGAACCGCTGCCGCACATAAGAATGCTATGACCTAGTAGGGCTACCCCGGTTAGGGTACCGTCGCTGTAATACCCGTAAAAAGTTCCCCGGTTGGCGCGGTGCTCCAAGCCGTTATCCACGACAAGACCGTGCAGATGAACGCCCCCGATCGGATCCAGCGAGAGAAAGTCTACTACGTCTGCGAAGTCAGATTCGTCCAGCGGCCGCACCGCTCTAGATGCCGACATCTCTTCTTCCACCATTTGTAAACGCATGTTGGTCCGCATCATTTGCTTTCGATTCCCTAACTAGTCGCCCAGAACTACGCCATCACCCAAAACCACGCCGTCTCCGAGTACAACGCCGTCGCCTAGGACCACGCCATCGCCCAATACTACGCCGTCTCCTAATACCACGCCGTCGCCTAGGACCACGCCATCGGCGAATAGTAAGCCGGCCAACGTGACACCGGTGATCGTGACGGCTCCTTGACTAAACTGTGCCGTCGCGGAGACGGTTCCAGATACTAGGTGTAACTCACCGCCAGCGGTGGTCGTCGCATCCGCGAGTAGGACGTTGCGGCCGTAGATCGGCTGCCACTGTTCCATCAAAACGCTCCCACTAAGATGGCAATAGTTCGTGATCAATCCCTGGCCCCACGGGCTCGCTTCGTTGCCGATGGAGCTGGATTGCGTCGGCAGGGAACCGGTCAGCAGGGAATCACCCAGTGAAAGGCTTGGCAGATCCGGACGCACCAGGGTGGCGATGCTCAAAGCACCATGCAGGTTGATCTCGCCCGCGCCCTGCTCGAGCGTATTTATGTTCTGAAGCGGCTGGGCCGTGTACATCAGGATCGCCTTCACCAAATTCGGCGTCAGCGAAGGGTTAGCTTGCAGCAGCAAGGCCGCGGCACCGGCCACGACCGGTGCGGCCATCGACGTGCCGCTCATCTGCATCAACTGTTTTTCCGGATCGGAGGAAGCGCCTACCAATAATTCAGGATGGCGCGAAACCATGCTGTTGACTTCCGTGCGAGACGGAGCCGAGCAGGCGGCGACCAATCGATTGCCGGGTGCGACGACATCCGGTTTGATAAGGTTGTCGAAACGAACCGCGCCGTTGGCGTCCACGTAATGACCGCGCGTCGGTCCGCGCGAACTATAACTCGCCACACCGTCGTCCGAACGGCCGGCGGTACCATAAGTATTGGCAGAACCAACCGTGATCACTGACGGATCAATGCCGGGCGAGTGGATGCTGCCATACAATTTAGTACCGTCGTCATTACGGCCCAGATTACCCGCGGCGCAAATGACTACGATGCCCGAATCGACCGCCGCCCGCACCGCCAAACAGAGCGGATCGTTCAAGTAGCTGTCATAGGCCATCGTGCCTAAACTCATGTTGATGACGCGAATGTTGTAAGCCTGGCGGTTGTTGATGCACCAGTAGACCGCGGTCATCACGTTCCACAGATCACCTTCACCGTGACTTCCAAGCACCTTTAGGCTCAGCAGACTTGCGCCCGGCGCGACTCCGCCGTAGGCGCCGCCGGAAACATCATTGCGGCCGGCTAATAGTGCGGCCACATGAGTGCCATGACCAAAGTAGTCGGCACTGTCATTCGAACCAGTAAAGTCGCGCTGAAGGATCACCCCAGGATGCGATTCGTTAGCCGTCAGTAATTCGTGATTCGCGTCGATCCCGCTGTCCAGCACGGCGATCCCCACACCGCGGCCGTCGTAAACGGTACCCGGGGTCATGGTTCGCACTTGATCGGCGGCAACGGTTTCGGTTAATTGACCGAACGACTTGATCTGACGATTAGGAGTTATATATGCAACGTTCGGGTCGGCCGCCAAGTTGCGGATCTGCGATAGCGGCAGGTCGGCGCTAACCACACCCAATTGACCCAAGGAACCGACCAATCGGCCGTTCATTCCCGCAATGCGCGAGCGAAGCGTTTCACGTCCCGTGTTGTTATTGATCTTATTCGCGTCAACGTAACGAATGATCACGCGGCGGGTTTCGTCTCCGGCGCCGCGATTCAAAGCACTGTTCACGCTCTCGGTCAGGTCGGGTGAGATCTTGTCGGACGGTTGGTTCGACATTGAGGATGAGCCACCGGATTTGACCAATTGCGGAACAGCGCCCGTTTTTGCTTGCGCAAAAATAGACGTAGGCGCGGTTTGAGCCAGTATCACGGCCGCCACGGCTGCAACGATAAGGGCTCGGACTAAAATGTATTTTAACTTGGTCACGTCGGCTAACAGGTCCTTTCGGTCAAAACGGCGTCGCATGGGCGACAAAGGGGCACACGCCCATTGACTTGCGGAGATGCAATTGGCAAGCGACGTGCCTAAGCCCTAATCGGATCTAATTTCAGAAAAAGCTGACTATTTTCGCGAATTCGCGAAGAAAACGGGTTCGGACGGGGATTCAGGAGTCGGTCAAAATGACGCGTAATTGGTTGGGAATGGTCAGATTGACGGGTTAGCCGTCAATTGGATCGAGACGCCAATTCCGGGCCGTTTGAACTAATTACCAGCGCGGCCGGCCAAAATAGTTGATCAAATAAAGCAGTCCCACCGCGATCAGTGAAACGATCACCGACAGCACAAATGCTTCGTTATCGCGACCGGCTTGGACCGCATCGTAGATGGCAACGGACGCCGTTTGAGTTTGATGAGGGATATTGCCGGCGATCATGATGGTCACCCCAAAATCACCTAGCGCTCGGGCAAAAGCGAGCGCGGTGGCCGCCAAAACGCCGCGGCCGGCTAAGGGCAACGTAACGCGAAGAAATACCCGGCGCGGATTTGCGCCGAGCGTGCGCGCGGCGGCCTCCAAGGTAGGGTTGACCCCCTCAAACGCCGCCCG
>JBDSEC010000653.1:0-13471 GCA_039920205.1 Pyrinomonadaceae bacterium | reverse complement strand
TGGGAAATTATCTGGATATGATCCGCAGCACCAAGAACAATCCGAACGAGAATTACGCTCGCGAGATCTTGCAACTCTTCTCGGTCGGTCTTTACAACCTTAATATCAAGGGAGAAGTTCAGTGTATCGAACATAACCCGTGTCAAGTGGGCGATACACCGAGCCCCACGTACGACCAAAATGTAGTGAACGGGTTTACCAAAGCGCTAACGGGTTGGAATCTTTGTAGTGCCGGTCCGCCGACATGTCCGAATGGGCAGGTTGGTATTCCCGACTACGCCGACAACTTGACCTTCAATTTTGCCAACCACGATACTGGCAGCAAGCTACTACTTAACGGCGTAACCATACCCGCCAACGCCGTGGCGCACAATGGAGTTGCCGAACTTAATGCCACGATCGACAACATTTTCAATCACGCGAACGTTGGACCATTTGTTTCCAAATCGTTGATCCAGAGCTTGGTGACCAGCGATCCGACGCCAGACTACGTCGGCCGCGTGGCCACGGTGTTTAATAACAACGGTTTCGGAGTGCGGGGCGATATGGCCGCCGTGGTACGGGCGATCTTGTTGGATCCGGAAGCGCGCGGTGACCTGAAGACCGATCCGAAATACGGTCAACTGCGTGAGCCGGTCACCTACATGACGGGAATTTTGCGGACTTTCAACGTTCGTGCGGCGAACGGCGTCCCGGGTTCACAGAGTGACGGATACTTAAATCCGCAGACTAGCACGCTTTCGCAAAACGTGTTCAATCCGACGACGGTGTTCAGCTATTACTTCCCGGATTACATCGTCGCGGCGTCTAACCCCTCGGTGTTGGGGCCTGAATTCGGGATCATGACCACGACGACCTCGTTAAGACGCGCAAATCTGGTAAACACGTTTGCGTTCGCAAACGTTCCGATCAGCGGAACGAGCGGCCCGAATGGGACGTCGATCGATCTTTCCGAATTGCAGAACCTTTCGTCGCAGGATGCCACCGGCGCTTTGTTGGTGGACACGCTGAATCAAAAATTGATGCACGGGTCGATGTCGGCGCAGATGCGTACCAGCATTCTGACCGCGGTCACGACCGTGTCCAGCGGTAATCCGACGTTGCGGGCGCAGACGGCGCTGTATCTCGTCGCGTCATCGTCACAGTATCAGGTGAAGAGGTAAATCCAATGGCACAAGATAGAAGAGATTTTCTTAAAACGGCCGGTTGCGGTCTAACTATGGCGGCCTTGGCCACCTCGGTCGAACATTTGGGGCGCGTCAGCGCTTTCGCCCAGAAAAGCGCGGCATCACCGGAATTCGCCGACTACAAAGCCCTGGTCTGTATCTTCATGTCCGGTGGCAACGATTGTAACAACATGATCGTGCCGATCCACGACGATGTGTCGATCAGTAACTACAATACCTATAAAACCGCCCGGTTGGCTTCGTCCTTGGCGTTGCCGCGGTCGGCGGCGGATGGCGCGGGTCCATACTTGATCCCGATCACCGTCCCGCGGATCGGCAATCTGGCTTACGGTCTCCACCCGGCCTTATCGCCGGAAGTGGGGGCGGGCGGCGGTGCGGCCGGATTACTGCCGCTCTGGAATGCCGGCAAGATGGCGGTCATGTGCAACGTGGGGAATTTGGTGTCGCCGATGACGCGTACCACTTATCAAAATAACTCGGTACCGAAGCCGTACCAGCTGTTCTCGCACTCGGACCAGGTCAATCAGCAACAGTCGTCGAAATCCAACGGGATCTCCAACAGCGGTTGGGGTGGGCGTATCGCCGACAAACTGCGGCCGCAGGACGCCGATGCGACCATTCCGATGATCACGTCGATCGCCGGTTCGCAGCTTTTTACCAACGGCACCGGCACGACGCCGATGGCGATCGGCACGGGCAATCTAAATCAACAGTTGGTCCTGAACGGATTTAACGCTACGCCCGAATCAGTGGCGCGGCGCGCATCGTTCGATCAATTGCGGGGAATGGATCTTTCATCCAATGTGGTCAAGGCGGCCAGCGAGATCACGGGCGCGGCGATCCAGGCGAGCGCCTCGCTTTCCACCAATCCGGTTTTCACGACCGTGTTCCCCAACACGAACATCGCGCAACAGTTGCTACAAGTGGCGCGATTGATCTCGTTGCGCACGGCCATGAGTGCCAATCGGCAGATCTTCTTTGTTCAGTTGGGCGGATATGACACCCACGCGAATGAATTGGCCGTGCACACGAACCTGTACACGCAATTAAGCCAGGCGATGAAGGCGTTCTATGACTCCACGGTTGAGATGGGCATCCAAAACTCGGTCACGACGTTTACCATGTCGGATTTCGGCCGTACGTTGCAGCCGTCCGGCGTTGGCGCGGGTGTGGTTGGTTCCGACCATGCTTGGGCTAGCCATGCCATTATCATGGGTGGTTCGGTGAACGGCGGCGGCCCGAGCAACTTCTACGGCATGAACACCAGCAACGGAACCCCGTTCCCGACTTTGGTGATGGGTGGCCCCGACGACACGGATACGCGTGGGCGATGGATACCCACGACGTCGGTCGAACAGTACGCAGCGGTAATGGCCAGTTGGTTTGGGGTCGATCCGGTGGATCTATCGGGAGCGACTGGGGTATTTCCGCTCTTGAGTAATTTCACCTATCCATCGACCAATCTGACTTTCGTGTAATTTCCTTCGCCGACAAACGGGCGTTTCTGCGGGGTGGAACTCATGGTGGTTCCGCCCCGTATTTTTATGCGCAAAGTCCGGCTAGAAGAACATTGAAATTCAACTGATTGTTGGATGAATTTGGAAACCAAGAAGGGGGGGGCGCGCGGGCGGTCTGACTAACGTTCGGTCGACGCTACGGTTTTGCTATCCGGGGAAGAATCGAACAGCGCTCGAATGGTTGCACCATCACCATGGAACAATGCTTCCGCCAACCGGCGCAATGGCGCGGGCAGATCGCCCGGCTTGTCACAGCCGCTCAGATCGCCTTGCGGAAAATTTTCCAGCAACTGCAATTCGGCGCCGCAAAAGTCACATTGGTCCAGATGGCGGCTCACCGTTTCGCGTCGTTCCGAAGTCAAGCTTGCCAGGTGAAACGCCAAGAGTTCCTGGCCTGAGGGGCACGCCATCGTTTTACAGAAGGTGTTGGCTGACCGGGTTTTCATCGGGTGACTGGGTAAATACAACATTCGACTACCTAAATTTTAGCAAGCAGCAGGCGGACCCGCCCGTTGGCGAAATCTTTTGGGGTAAGAGAGCGTGCAAATTGTGGATCCGGACGACTTTCTGTTACCTGCTGTGCTACGAAAAGTAAACTGACAATCCCTCGTCGGTTCCATAAGTTTGTTCGGGTGGAAAAGCGATCAGGTGTATACCAAGTACCCACTTTTGTTGAACTTACAGCAATTGTGAAGAGGTAACGAGTAGGTGTTAGCCGCCGGCCATTGGTCGGTAACCCGGCAGAATTGTCAAATCTAATCGTGGGGGTGAGTTGTCTTTGCCACTTCTCGAACCAGCAAGGTACAATTCGCCTGACGCCTTTACATCCGTCATTCAGGGGACGGTAGGACGACTTGCGAATAATCAGGCCGATCGAAACACGCAGTAAATGAACCCACCTGTTTCTAATTGTTACGCATTCGGACCCTTTCTGTTGGATCCAACGGAACAGGTACTTTTACGCGACGGAGTGTCGGTAACTTTAACGGCCAAGGTCTTTGAGACACTTTTGTTACTGGTGAGAAATAGCGGTCGGGCCATGGAAAAGGAAGACCTGATCAACCAACTCTGGCCGAACACCTTTGTCGAGGAAGGGAATCTAACCCAAAGCATTTCGCGCTTGCGAAAGTTACTAGGTCAGAACGAAGGTGAAGACTACATCGAAACGCTGCCGCGGCGAGGTTATCGCTTTCGCGCTCAGGTTAAAGAAGTTGCCGCCGAGGGCGTAGTAACGCTTTTGCAGCGAAAGCGAGTAAAGGGTCACTTGACGATAACCGAAGTCCTTGAAGAAACTTCGGACGACCGGCTTGGTTTAGCCGATTCGGGAACCGACGCCCGTTCGATCGCGATCCTTCCATTTACGGCGCTCGGTACCCCGCCGGAATATTCTTACCTCGGTCTGGGCCTGGCCGATTCGTTGATCACGCAGTTAGGAACTACGCGCCAATTAGCCGTGCGCCCGACCAGCGCGGTTCGACAATATGCCGAACAACCGCAAGATTCGATCCGGATCGGACGGGACCTGCGGGTGCGCGCGGTGCTCGAGGGAAGCCTACAGATCGCGGGCGATCGCGTCCGCATCACTGTTCAATTGGTCGGCGTGAAAGAGGCTGCTCCGTTGTGGGCGCACAAATTCGATCTGCCCTTTACTGATATTTTCACGGTTCAAGACAGCATTGCCGAACAGGTTGCGGCGGCATTGCTGCTTCAACTAAGTCAGGCCGAGCGCCAGCGGATGATTCGGCGATATACGGCGGATGCCGAGGCGTATCAGGCGTATCTGAAGGGACGCTATTACTGGAACAAGCGGACGTTGGACGGATATCACCGCGCGATCGAATGCTTTGACCGGGCGGTCGAGCGAGATGCCACTTATGCGTTGGCCTACGTTGGGTTGGCGGATATTTACAATTTGCTTCCGGTATGGGGTGACCGGACGGTGAAGGAATCGTGCCCGCTGGCTAAAGCAGCGGCGCTGCGGGCGATCGAGTTGGACGAACATTTGGCCGAAGCGCATGCTTCGCTCGGTTATGCGTTGATGCATCACGACTGGGATCTGGCGGCCGGCGAGCGGTCACTTCACCGCTCGATCGAACTGAATCCGAACTATGCGACGGCTCATCAGTGGTACGCCAAACTCCTGGTCGCGATGGGACGCTTCGACGAAGCGAAGGCCGAAATGGCCCTGGCTCAAGATTTGGACCCGTTGTCTTTAATGGTGAGCACCGCCGTCGGCGGACCCTATCTTTACGGCGGAGAGTATGCAGCTGCGATCGATCTGTTTACCCAGGTATTGGAACTGGAAGCGAATTTCGTTCCGGCGCTGTATTCGATCTCGCTGGCCTATACCTTTGCCGGGCGCACTGCCGAGGCTGTGTCCGCGTTGGAAAAGATCTTGGCCAGGTCCGACGAGCCTCCCTTTGCATTGGTCGCCTTGGCGGCGACCTACGCGATCGGAGGAGATGACAAAGAGGCGCGGGCAACGCTGAAGCGCTTCAAATCCAAACAGCCGGATGGCCGGGCGTTTAGTTACGCGTTGGCCGGGGCTCACGCCAATTTGGGTGAAAACGACGAAGCGTTCAAATGGCTGGAAGTTTCTTTCGAGCAGCGGGATGGCCGGTTGATCGATTTGAACGTCGATCCCTATTTTAACCGGGTGCGGGATCTGCCTAGATTTCGGGAATTGATCATCCGGCTGGTGCCGCCGCCCGAGAACTAGCTTTGTTCACCCCGTGGTGCGTCCTCGATCACGGGTTCGATCGATTCTTGCGTTGCGCTTAGTGCGGACACCATCCCGAACGGCACGCGGTTCGACTCGATCGCGGCTCCGCAATGCGGGCAGAAAGATCCCGTAGTCGCGGCACGGAACGAGACGCTAGTGGATTCTTCCAATTCAAAGTATATCTCGGTGGTTCTAATTCGTTTCATTTGTCCCGTCTAGTTCGCTTATCAACGTTTGTCTTCTTCGATGATCTAGTATTGCCGGTGGCGGGCAGGTTCGGAAGGAGACGACATCCGAACCCGCCCGCGTTCCGCATTTGGGGTAATTATGGCAGATAGCCGGACTCGCCTGGAACATCGCCGTTCGCACCAAATTGTTGAGACAAAACGCCTCCGGTACTCCGCAGCACATACCACGATCCGTTCGAGGGTCGGAAGACAGAGAGGTCCGCCTTGCCGTCGCCATCAAAATCTCCGGGCGCGGGACGGTCACCGTTGGTGCCCCATTGCACCGGGACGAAGGCGCCGTTCGAACTGTTCAGGCGGTACCAACTTCCGCTTGAAGCGCGGAACACCGATAGGTCGGTCTTTCCGTCGCCGTCAAAATCTCCCGGTGCCGGTTGATCGGTCGCGATCCCAAACTGCGTGCCGACAAAGCCACCGGTCGACCGTAGCAAGTACCAAGTCGCTACCGATGGGCGAAACACCGCCAGGTCCGCTTTGCCGTCCCCGTCGTAATCGCCGATCACCGGTTTGTCGCCGTTGGCGCCGAACTGTTCAGAACGGACGGATCCGTTTCCGCTGTTCAACACATACCAAGTGCCGGTGGCGGGCCGGAATACGGCGACGTCGGTCTTACCGTCACCATCGTAATCGGCGGCGGCCGGCAGGTCGGTCGTGGTGCCCCATGACTGAGTTAGAATTCCCGCCGTCGACCGCAACACATACCACGTTCCCGTCGAAGGGCGAAAGACACCCAGATCGGTTTTACCATCGCCGTCATAGTCGCCAGGGACGATCCTATCGCCATTCGATCCCCAATTGATCGCGCTGGTTTGATTGACGCCACTCAGCAGGTTGTACCAGGCTCCGGTCGCGGGCCGGAATACCGACAGGTCGCTTTTCCCGTCACCGTCGAAATCGGCCACGGTGTGGTTGGCGATCACGGCATTACCCACCTTCGCGACAAATGCGTCCTGTCCGGCGGCCGCGCCTTCACCCTTCACCGGTTGAAAAACTCCGGGTGTATCCGGGAAGTCATTTGATACGGTGTATCCCGCGACGTAGGCATTGCCGGCGGAATCGACCGCGATGTCGTTCGCTTCGTCCGTAAGCGTGCCGCCGAATTTGAACGAATACCCGGTCGCGAGTTGATAGTTGGCGCCGTTGGTTCCTAGCTTCAAAATGAACGCGTCGCCATCCGGATCTATTTGAGAATCGCGACCCGCGATATAGACATTGCCCGCCGTATCTAATGCGATCCCATTCCCCATCTGGCTGGTTGGCGTGCCGAGACAGGAAGAATAGGTAATGTTTCCGGTCGAGTTTACGCGGAAAAGGAATGCATCTTCGTTCCCGCCATTCGTAGACTGAATGGGAGTACCTGCGATGGGAAAATCAGTAGATGTCGTGGTTCCGGTTACATAGGCATTACCTGCCGCATCCACCGCAATATCATTCGCGCGATCAAAAGCACTGCCGCCAAACGGGGCGTTGTAAGCGAAGGCGTTGGTGGCAACATTAATTCGCATCATGAACGCCGACGTGTTGTCGCACGGCGGAGAACATAGGGAGTGGACCATTCCAGCGACGTAAATATTCCCGCTCGGGTCAAGGGCAACTCCATAACCAAATTCGTCGTAATCACCGGGTCGGTCGAGGTGCAGAAAAGTGGAGTAAGTGATATTTCCGCCAGTGTCCAGCTTAATTAGGAACGAATCGTAGACACCGGTAGAAAACGCCGGTTGGATCGCATTCACTACCGGAAAAGTATTGCCCAGCACGCTGGCTGTCGAACCGGTTAGATAGGCATTCCCCGCGGCGTCAACCGCCACGTCTTCGGCACTATTGTCATTCGTCCCGCCGAAGATCTTTACGTAGCCGCCATTGGCAGGTGCGGCCGAATTACCCGCTGCGTTCAATCGAACGGCCAGCGCGTCACCGTCCGGGTCGGCCGCGTCGCTGGTCCCGGCGATCGTAACTTTGCCGGTGCTGTCCACCGCAATACCGTGGCCGGATTGAACCCCGACACCGCCAACATATGTTGAGTAGATCTTGGTGGTACCCGTCGGATTTACCTTGGTAACGAAGATGTCTTCGGTGGCGGGATCCGGATCGTTCACGCCCAACGAGCCCGCCACGGTAGGAAAGTTGGTCGACAATGTTGAACCCACTACATATGCGTTCCCGGCATTGTCCACGGCGATCCCCGAGGCCTCGTCGGCTGCATTGCCCCCCAAGTACGAGGCGTAAAGCAAGGTCGGGTCGATGATCAGTTCACGGCTGTGGTCGTAGTCGCCCAAGGAAAAGCTGACTGCCTCCTGGTTGAGGTGGAACGCGGCCGCCACCTCGGTTCGTCGTCCCTCGAACTGCTGATAAACCAGCGGCGCTCCCAATCGCACCGATCGCGCGCCCAGCTTTATTTCCAGCGAACCATCCGCCGCCAGATCTAGCTTGTCAGCACCGTTAAGATTCAAGGCGATCACCGACGGATCCGCGTGTGGTGCTACGACAAAGTCGTACTCTAACTGGCCGGCGTTTCCGTAATAGACCAGATCGATCCCAGGATACACGCCGTCGTAACGCACGCGCGCGAAGTGTGGAACCTCCGTTACGTTTTTACTTTCATCGGTGATGTCCAGATAATTGCTGGCGCCCGTCATCTGGTCCACACCAGTCACGCGCGGGTTCAGATCGGCGTTTGCTAGACTCATTCGCAATACGGCGGCGTTTTTTGGATGGGTCGCGGCGGTCCGAGCGTGCGACGTTTCGCGGCCGTGCGCGTGGTCGTGTAACTGGAGCACGGCCTCGGTCGGGGTCAGGAAAAAAGTGGAATTGGCACCGCGCGCCAAAAATTTTACGGCCGGGTCCGTCTGTCCATCGTTGCGTTCAAAGCTCAGCGGCCTCGCGCCGTAGCCGGGTGAAAACTGTGCGGCCGATTCCGGGTTTGGTTTCACCTGGTCGGTGGCAATGGTGGTGGTTCGACGATTGCCCAAGACATTCAATATCAATACCAGGCCGATAAGAGTGGTAAATATTTTGTTTCGCATATGGGTCTCCTTCAATTCGATCATGGTCAATAGAAAAAGCCGCTCGGCTCCCTCGGTTGATCGCCCGACGCGAACGCCGGGCGTGACGTATAATCCACCGGTCCGGGGAGCGGCGTCCTTTACCATTTCTGAATTAGTTATGACGTGGTTCTAAACGTGAGGAACCGGTGGGGATACAGTTATTGAAGGCTAGAATATAAATGGCAGGTGGGTTCGGCGAAGTGCAAACGCGGGCGCTCCCAGTTCTAGCGGCCGTCATCGAAAGGTCTTGGTTTTCTTTTACCGGGGCTGGTTGGCCTAATTGGTAATTTTCGGCGGGCTTGGAGAATCGTGAACCCAGCCATTTCGCAACTCAATGCGGGGACAGGAAAGAATTGTGACCTTAACAAATTCACAGTTTGAGAAAAATTTACCCCCAACGAACAAAACCATCTGATATAATCCCCTCAGAGTGCGAGGTATATCACTCGTTCCCCAGCTTTTTCCGCCCTAAACACCTATTCCCGACTTAATTCCAGAAAAATGAAATATTTCTTGCTTCCAATGGCTAATTGCTGATAACATATTTTCGTTGGGAGGGTTAGAACTTCCGACACTTTCCTGGTGGCCGCTCTCATTCATTTTGCGGTCAGAATCAGGTGCGGACTCCAGTTTGATGGTTGGTTTGGTTAGTGGAGTGCCGTCTTCGTTTTCCCCAAGTTAACGATACTTCGTCATTTCTCGTACCTGATGCTATTCCATTGACCGGTTCAAGATCCCGTGAACGGAGTTTACGGTTACTTCAAGGGGTGCATCAATTGTCCAAGCCAAGGCCCGCCGGGCAGAGCGCAAAACCAGCGCAGTTTCCATCAATACGTTTCGATTCACCTAAATTTGCTTCCAACTGTTGGCCACCCGATATGCGAATTCTATCGCCAAGTTTCGCTACCCACAGTAGTTCCTGCCGACGCGCCCAAGAAGGGCGTGGTTCGGGCCCGGCCACGGTAAAACTCCAAAATGCTCATTACGAAAGAATCGTATATGTCGGTTCAACCGAGAACGGCTTTTAACCACGAACACAACCCTGTGAAATCGACCAAACCAAATTCACGTCAGGTACCCGCTTCGCGCAGCGCCAACGGTTCGGCCCGTTCTAACGGGAACGGCCGGGTGACGCGGCAATTGCATTGGGTCGCCAGCTTGAACAATTCGGATGTCAACAAGTTATGGTCTGAACTGCATCGTTTGGTCTGTCACCATCCGCTAGTGCGGGCGTCGCGCAGTGCCGGATTGTTGGTCGAAGAGGGTTCGCACAATGCCTACACCGATATGACGCAGGAACTGTTCGTAGTCCTGTTGAGCAAGGCGCGGTTTCAGCATTATCTCGATACTGAGATGACCGATGTCGAGATCGAATGCGAGATCGGCCAGATCGAATTGACCAATCTCTTGACCGCGGAATTGCGCAAACGGCATCCGGAATCGTACCGCTTGGCCCGCAGAATTTCGACTTTGATCCAGGCCAGCGCGAATTTCCGCCGCTTTGATTCGTCGGGCTTGGGAGATGAACCGCATCGCCGGTTGGCCGATCGCGTTTATGGCCTGAGCGAATGGATGGACGACATGCCCCGCCGGGAATCGCATTTAATGGAGCAGCGGGTTCATTTGATCCCGGTACGCAAACGCGATACGCGCCTGGTCGGTTGTACCGGCGATTCACAAGTGGTCATCAGCAACGCGGACTTGGAAGACTTGATCATATCGGTGCTCGAAGCCTGCGACTCGCCGGCGGATATGCGGACTTTACGTACGCTGACCATGTCGCGGTTGCCGGTGATGGATATTTATTTGGTGCCGATGAGCGTCGGTGACGACAGCGAAGACGGAGGCATGACCTTTGACCCGGCCGATGGACAGGACAATCCCGAACAGAGCTTGTTGCGCCGGACGGCCGAAGACGAAGCTTCGAACTTTGTCGAGACCTTCCTGCTGGGGTTGAACAAGACCGTGCGTGGTAAGGACAAGCAATATCAGCGAATGCTCGGCATTCTTTGGCATTGTTATTTGAGTCCGGACCAGGGAACGCAACTTGAGGTTGCGGCCACCTTGGGCGTGTCCGATTCGTTGGTATCCGACTACCGGCGGCGGATCGAACAGGAGTTGCGAGCGCTTTCCTTCATCGAGATCGAAGAGGCGCGACGGTTCGAGATCTCGTTGCGCGAGCGCGTCCGGACCCTCGTGTCGGCCCAGGCAGAAGCGGGAATCCTCGCTTAATTGGTAACAAACCAAGGCCGCCGCTGAATTGGCGGCCGGGAAATAAGCATAGAAATGAGCAGAAAGCGCAGTCGGACACCTAACGTCCTGCTGCGCGGTTTTGTATAATCGGACCAGGCGATCCGGCTAAAACTCGCGGTTCGCTTCGGCTCAAAGTTTTAGCCCCAGGGAAAGAATGTCACGACCCGGTTCACAGGTTGATTCGTTAGAACCATTGACCCGCAGGCGGCCACAGGGCTGGTGGGACGCCGGTCCGAATGAACCCGTGCCTGACAATGGGTTAGGACCGATCGCATCAAAACGATCCGTTGCCGCCCAGCCGATCGTGGAAGAAGAGCTACCCTTTGTCGCCGCTCCCGAACGGGCAAACCAAACTCAACGAAATGTTGCGGACAATGCGCCAAGTACCGAACCATCAGTCGGCAAGCCCGCAGACGAAGTAAAGCCCGAGGTCACCGAAAGCTGGCTGGTCCGCCGCGGACATGCGCTAACCTACATTGGAATTTTCCTTTTCACGCTGGTCCTTTACTTCCGACCTTACGAATTATTGCCCGGATTAGAAGCGTTTTCGTCGATGGCCCTGATCTTGGCCGCCGCTACTTTAGCGATCTACTTCCCAGCGCAGTTTTCCTTGGAAGGTAATCTGACCGCGAAGCCCGTCGAGATAAAGCTGGTCTTCGCTTTAACTATCCTGGCGATCATCTCAATACCGATGGGGATCTCGGCCGCAAATTCCTGGGCTACCTTTACCGAGATCTATATCAAAGCGGTCTTGATGTTCGTCGTTATCATCAACGTCGCGCGAACCGAAGGCCGATTGAACGGCTTGCTTTGGCTAGCTTTGGGCGTGGGCATAATGGTCAGTCTGATCGCCTTTGGTGATTTCCGTTCGGGCGCACGGGCGGTAGACGGCTATCGGGTTGAGGGCACCGGCCGCGGCATGTTTGGTAATCCGAACGACATGGCGCTGCACCTGGTGATGATGACGCCGATCGCTATCGCGCTTTTGCTGCGAACCCGCGCGATTTCCAAAAAGATCCTGTTTGGCTCGATCGCGATGCTTTTGATCGTGGGAAATGTATTGACCTATTCACGCGGCGGTTTTTTGGGCCTTGCCGTAGCGATGTGCGTTTTAGCGTGGAAGTTAGGCAAGGGGCGGCGTTTGCAAGTAATGCTCGGCGCTGGGCTATTCGGCATCTTTTTCATGATCGTGGCGCCAGGTAATTACGGTCTGCGTATTGCGTCGATCTTTTTCCCGAGTCTTGATCCGGTCGGTTCTTCCAAGGTTCGCGAAGGTCATTTGATACAATCTATCCTGGTGACGTTGCGCAATCCGTTGGCGGGAATTGGAATGGGCAATTTCAATTTGGTTTCGAACCACGGGCAGGTTACGCACAATGCGTTCACCCAGGTTTCGTCAGAGATCGGAGTGGCCGCGCTGGTCGTTTACGTGGCTTTCATGGTCTATCCACTGTGGCAACTGTTCAAGATCGAAACGGAAACCCGCGGAGTTAAGTCTTCTTCGAAGTATTATTATCTGGCCGTTGGTTTACAGGCGGGAATTGCCGGTTATATGGTTACCAGCTTTTTCGCGTCGGTGGCGTATCAATGGTACATCTATTATTTGATCGGCTACGCGGTCTGTTTGCGCCGCATTTATCGCACGCGTCCCGAGGCGGAAGCCGAGCCAGCGCGACCTGCATTAGCGCCCGGGGCGGTCCCGGAATTTTCAACTAACCTCCCTCGAACGGTGACTTAGACTCTCGGATGTTATCTCTTACCGCGGAAACGGTGTTTTGGTTTTGCTTAGCTGCGCTAGGTTATACCTACCTGGGCTATCCGCTCTTGGTCTGGCTGGTCAGTGCCGTGCGGGCGCGGCAAACTAAACGTGGTCCGTACGAGCCAACCGTCAGCATCGTCATCACGGCGTACAACGAGGAACGTGATCTGCCCGCCAAGATCCGTAACACTTTGCAATTGGATTATCCGCTGGCGAAGTTGGAATTGATCGTGGCCTCGGATTGTTCGACCGACCGCACGGATCAGATCGTTAGCGAATTCGCGGCACAGGGAGTGAAGCTTTGCCGACAGCCGGAACGGTTGGGTAAAACAGCGGCACAGAATGCCGCGGTCGAGATCGCCACCGGCGATGTGGTGTTGTTCTCGGACGCGACCACGATGTATGAACCGGACGTGCTTCGAGTGATGATGCCGAATTTCGCTGATGCCAGCGTCGGGTGCGTGGCTGGCAGATTGGTTTACATCGACCCAGAGCAGACCGCGACCGGCAAAGGCGCAAGATCTTACTGGAATTACGAGACGTTCCTTCGCCGGCATGAAAGCCGTGCGGGTTCACTGATCGGCACTTCCGGGTGTTTATATGCGGTGCGGCGATCGGCTTATTTGCCGATGTATCACGAAGCCTGCAGCGATTTTTTGATCGCTACCAAGATGGTCGAACAGGGATTGCGCGCGGTCTATGAGCCCGATGCCGTCTGCACCGAAGAGACCAACCGGCATTCGA
>JBDSEC010000652.1:0-3882 GCA_039920205.1 Pyrinomonadaceae bacterium | reverse complement strand
TCAAGGTTCCCAGTCCCTTGGCCTGCATCTGTTTAAAAACTACGGCCCAGGGCACTAAGAAAATGACTTCGATATCAAAAAGGATGAACAGCATTGCGATCAAATAGAATTTGACCGAAAAACGTTCGCGTGCCGATCCTACCGGGTCACGGCCGCACTCGTAGGGCATTAACTTGGTGCGGGTTTGATTTCGCTGACCAAAAAGTTGGGTCGCCAATATCTGTGACGCCGCGAAACCGGCCGCCACCACGAACATCAGCAGAATGGGTAGGTATTGAACTAGCTCAAACTTCGACATACTCTGCCGCCCCAAAGACTTATTTACGGTCGGAGAACCGTGGAAAAGCCAGCGCAATCACGCAAAAAATAGTTTGAGAATCAAAGCACAAGGTCATCCTAGAGCATGCTCAAGGGTGTGTCAAGCAAGGCATTCGCGCCCGTTCCGGCGTGGCTGGCTGATAAGATTGACCGTGTAAAAACGCATGTGCTACTGTCCTATCTGCGTAGATTTCTTTGCGTTCTTTCCCTAAAATTCCAGAGCCTGGTCGGACTAAACTATTGTGCTAACCGGATTCAACACGGACATCGAACATGCGGGCGTAACTTATCACGTTCAAACTGAAGACAAAGGTTTGGAAACGCCGCTAATTCTCACGCTGGTTTACTCCGGTGGCGCGATCCTCGCCAGTAAACGTAGTCCCTACGACGACCTGATCGCCAGCGGCTTTTCCGAACCGGCGTTGATCGAGCGGGTCAATCGCCAGCATAAGCTGATCTGTGCCGCGGTTCTGGCTGGCCGGCTTTCCGACCTAAAGAAAATGACTGAACGCGAAGCGGCCACCCGGCAGCAGGCGCGCGACGACCGCAAGGCTGATATCAGTGAAACCGGCGAACTGACGCCCATCCCGCTGGAAATGGCCGAATCCGTTCCGGAATCTGCCGGTCCGCACGATACCGAAGAACCATTGAGTCTTAGCGATGGTCCGCCGCCAGCCGTGGTTCCGATCGAGATCGTCGAGGCCGAGGTATTGGCCCCGCCGGGCGAATCCGTCGGTTTTGCTTTGTCCGAAGCGTATGAGGTCGTCGCGGAGTTTGCGCGTGCCGAGGAGATCGAGCGGTCGCAGATACGGTTGAAACTGATCGACACCGAAGAACTCCGTGGCGGACAGCGAACCGCCATACGCATCATGGTCTTGCGGGGAATCGAAGGCAATGACGTGATCGTGGGCGCGGAAGTTTCGGTAAAAGTGCTAGGTTCGTCTTTCAAACCATTGCTGTTTCAATCCAAGACCGGGCCGAATGGGATCGCGACGGTTCGGATGCAGATACCTCATTTCAATACGGGACGGGCCGCCATCTTGGCTCGATCGCAGGCCGAGGGGCACGAGGCCGAGTTAAGGCAGGTAATTCGACAAGGATAGGAAGAGGTTTTGTTTGCGGGTAATTGTTAACAGCGAGATGCGCGAGATACCGGTTGGGTTTTCGGTGCAACAACTTGTCGAACATCTGTTGCTTCCATTGGAACGAACCGCGATCGAACGCAATCTGGAAGTAGTACGCCGAACCGATTGGTCTAGGGTTCAGCTATCAGAGGGTGACAAGATCGAGATCGTTCATTTCGTCGGCGGCGGGTGAGGCCGAAGCGGCCGGGGTCGGGAGTCAGGGGCCGGGGAGGTCAGTACCACCTGCGGTGGCGGGTGGCTAAGTTCATATTTAGACGCATGTCAGTGTCAACCAACCAATTAAAGATCGGCGATCGCACATTCCGTTCACGCTTGATCGTTGGAACGGGTAAGTACCGCAACTTTGACGAGATGAAGGCCGCGCATGCGGCATCGGGCGCCGAAATGGTCACGGTCGCAGTGCGCCGCGTTCCTTTGGATCGAAGCACTGAATCATTTCTGGACCACTTGGATCCGGCGATGGCGATCTTGCCGAATACCGCGGGCTGCTACACCGCTGACGATGCGGTTCGCACGGCGCGACTTGCGCGCGAGGCGCTCCAGACGGACTTGATCAAGCTAGAGGTCATTGGCGATCAGATCACCCTGTTCCCGGATAACGAGCAAACCTTGGAGGCCGCGCGCATATTGGTCAGGGAAGGCTTCACTGTCCTGCCTTACTTTAGCGATGATCTGATCATGGCGAAAAAGCTATTAGACGCGGGGTGTCCGGCAGTGATGCCGTTGGCCGCGCCGATCGGCTCCGGCTTGGGAATTCAAAATCCCGCGAATTTGCGCATCATGCGTGAACAGTTGCCCGATGCCGTCATCATTGTTGATGCCGGGGTGGGGACGGCCAGCGATGCGGCGATCGCGATGGAACTTGGTGCGGATGCGATACTGATGAATACGGCCATCGCCGAGGCCGGTAACGCCGCACAAATGGCCACGGCCATGAAGTTGGCCGTGCAAGCTGGGCGGTTGGCTTACCTCTCGGGCCGAATGCCTTCGCGATTGTACGCCAGCGCATCCAGTCCTTTGGCGGGTCGGATCAAGTGAGTCAACTACCTGTCTAACCGCACCGCCGGAGCGCGTGCGACCCGCTCGAAGGTGTCGGTTAAATATCAGCTTAGAAAAAGCATCCAACGACCGGTTACCCTCTAACCCAATCAGCGTGGCTCCGTAACGGCGGGCGAGTCGCCCGCAGGTGGCGGTGCAGGTCAGCCTGGAAATAACTTTCAACGACCGGTACCCCTCCAACCCAATTAGCGTGGCTCCGTAACGGCGGGCGAGTCGCCCGCTCTCATCTATGTTTTCTCGAATCAGCCTGGCGGGTAAGCTGGCTGCCGTATGTGCAAAGCGAACTTCCTTTCGATCGCGGTCGTGACATACTATCCTTCGAATGGAATATCACGAATAGTTTGGTGGACAACAAGTGAAATGAAGATATTGATCACGGGCGCTTCCGGCCTGGTTGGCTCGAAACTAGTTGAAGTGCTCAAGGCCGACCGGCACGAAATTCTGAAAATGGTTCGCCGTGAGTCTAAGTCGTCGGACGAGGTCAGCTGGGATGTTGACCGGGGCGAGATCGACATACCGGCGATGAAGGGCGTTGATGCCGTAGTGCATTTGGCCGGTGAAAATGTGGGCGAGGGCCGGTGGACCGACGCGAAAAAGAAATCGATCATGGACAGCCGGGTGTTAGGCACGCGATTGATCGTCGAGGCGATCGGGAAACTCGATCCTAGGCCGCACGTGCTTATCTCGGCGTCAGCGGTCGGGATTTACGGTAGTAGGGGTTCCGAGATCGTGACCGAAGCTAGCCTGCCGGGATCGGGATTTCTTGCCCAGGTTTGCCGTAAATGGGAAGCCGAGACCGTTCCTGCGGTAGAGCAGGGGATCCGCGTGGTCAATCTGCGTGTTGGTGTGGTGCTTAGTAACGACGGCGGTGCACTGGCGAAACTTTTGACACCGTTCAAACTCGGCGTCGGTGGCAAAGTCGGGTCCGGCCGGCAGTATCTTAGCTGGTTAACGCTGAATGATCTGGTGCAAATAATCGTTATCGCTTTGACCAACGAATCATACATTGGGCCGATAAACGCGGTAACGCCCGAGCCCGTAACAAATCAGGAACTCACGGATGCGATCGGCAAGAAATTGTCGCGCCCGACCTTCATGTCGGTCCCGGAGTTCGCGGTCAAGCTTCTGTTCGGCCAGATGGGCGAAGAAACCGTTCTCTCCAGCACACGCGCGCTTCCCGCGCGGCTCGAAGAATTGGGTTTCAAATTCCAATATCCGACGATCAATTCTGCATTGGACTTGTTACTAAAAGAGTAGCTGCAATAAATGACGCTTTACTCCAAGGAAAAGCGACGTCGTCCATCCGCGATCGATTTGCCGGGAGCGCGGACATCCCTGTCCGCAAGCTTGCGCAGCAAGC
>JBDSEC010000651.1:0-6381 GCA_039920205.1 Pyrinomonadaceae bacterium | reverse complement strand
GGATCAGGTCGAACGGACCCGTCACCTGCGACAGAGTATCGTCCGATGGCAGCAGTTCGACGTTGGTCAAGCCCAGGCCGTCAGCATTCTTGCGCGCTTCGGCCAGCATTGAGGGCGAAATATCCACGCCCGTCACGAACCCAAACCTTTGTGCCAGCGGAAACACTAATCGACCGACTCCGCAACCGAAGTCCAAGCAACGCTTAGGGCTGAAATCCGCGGCGAGGTGATGGTCGATCGTGGCCATAACTTCCGCGATGTGAGTTTCGCCAGTGGCGAAAAATTCATCTATCGCCTGTTCATCCAACTGTGCGCGCATGAACTTCTCGTCGCTCAGGACGCCGAAATACGGGTTGTCCTTACCATACGTTTCCCAATTTTGATCGGAATTCTTCGGTAGCATTAAGATCGGTCACCTGCCGGACCCGGCCGTTCACGGCCACTCAGCAACTCGTCGTATTTTTCCAAGTATATCCGACCCGTTGCTTCCAACGAAAACCTCGCAACCGCGCGGGTTCGCCCATTTACGCCCATCCGCCGACCTAGGCTCGCGTCACTCAGCAGTTCGTTCATTCGCTGGGACATTGCCGCGGCGTTATTCAAGGGGGTTAGGAATCCGGTCTCGCCCTCGACGACCGAGGTCTCGGGACCACCACAGCGCGTGCTGACAACCGGAATGCCGCAGGCCATGGCCTCGAGTATCACGATCCCCAACCCTTCTTCGTTTGAACTTAACACGAACATGGATGCGCTTCGATAGAGCTCGCGCAATTGATCCAACGATACCGCCAACTGGATCTCCAGATGTGGCAAAATTCCCAGCTCCGCGGCCAAAGCGAGATCCGTTTCGGTCGGACCCACTTCGCCGGCCATGATCAGTTTTGGAGCGTCCGGTCGCACTTGCCGTAGTTGCGCATAAGCGCGGAGCAAAAGGGAGACATTCTTGCGCGGATCGTGAAATCTCCCGACCGAAAGGATCGGTCCTTGGGCCTGATATTCGCCCGGCTGAAAGAACTCAACATCAACCCCCGGTGCGGCGAAAATGACCTTTTCGGGTCCGTATTCAGCCAAAAGCCGGCGGTACATCCAATCGTTCTCAACAAAGACCGCATCGGCCAGCCGCAGCGCGGCGGGCTCCATAGCGGTATTTATCTTGGTCATCAGTAGCATTACGGCCCGTCGCGGCCACGGCGTATCGCGCAAGATAGATTCACGTTCGACCGCGGTCAGCGTCGCCACTTGCAGCGCGATCGGTCCGTCAAAATCTTTCGCCACCAGGGTCCACGGCGGCGTCCCCGCTACGATCTGAACCAGATCGAACCGGCGCAACTCTTCGGTCAAAACGCGGCGCGGGCGATAGCGCTGAAACTCCAACTCTGTAAGCGACGCGCCCACATGCCGATAAAAATGGCCACGGATCTCTTCTTCCGACGAACGCGGGCCACCCCAGGTACCCGGTGAAAACAACCGGCGGCTATTGCGATCGTTCGACGATGTAGCGATCGAGATCAACTCGGGTTGATGGCGTCCCGCTTCGGTGATGATCCGATACAAATACAACGCCACCGCGGGGACACCGCTATAGACAGACAGGTCCGGGACGACCAGCGCAATGGCAGGCTTACTCATTTCGGAAAGGAGATCTTTCTGGCCAACCGGTTCAAACCAGCGCGCCCGCCCGTTCGGCAAATTCCCGTCGTAATTGGTCCAAAGAGACGGTGGTAGTGCCAACTTGTTGCACGGCCAATCCGGCCGCAATGTTCGCGATCCGCGCGGCGGTCAACAGATCCGCACCCGCCCCTAAAGCTACGCCCAAGGTCGCGATCACCGTATCGCCGGCGCCAGTCACGTCATAAACCTGCTGCGCGGACGCATCCAAATGGACCGGGTCACGGCCGCGTTCAAAAAGCGTCATGCCGTCTTCGCCTTCGGTGATCAAGAGCGAATCGATCCGCAAATTCTCGATCAGAAGTTCGCCGGCGCGCAGCACGACGTTCGGTTCGTGCGGATCCAGACCGACCGCCTGCGCGGCTTCGGTTCGGTTCGGAGTCAACAACGTTGCGCCCGCATATCGTTCGTAGTCACGCCCTTTGGGATCGACCAAAACCGGCAGCCCCAATTCGCGGGCGTGCGCGATCAGACGATGCAAGAGTTCCGGCGTCAACACTCCTTTGGCGTAGTCCGACAAAACCAAGACCTGCGCATCAGCGAGCAATCGTTCGGCGATCATCGCCAATTCGCCGGCGCACGTATCGCTGATCGCCGCATTGTCCTCATGATCAACGCGCACGACATGTTGTTGGTGTGCGACTACGCGCGTCTTAACGGTCGTGGGCCTCTCGGCGGACTTTAGCAAATGATCGGCATCAACGTTTGCTTGGATAAGGGCGGCAGGCAACTGCGCGCCGCCTTCGTCATCACCAACGACGCCCACCAACCACGGACGCGCACCGAGGCCGGCGATATTAGCCGCCACATTGGCGGCGCCACCGGCAACTAAACTGCTTTGCGTTAGGCGCACCACCGGAACGGGCGCCTCGGGCGAGATTCGATCGACGTTACCCCACCAGTACCGGTCCAACATCACGTCGCCAACGACCAATGCTGACACCTTGCCGAAACGGCGCATTAAAATTTCCAGACTATCGTTCAATTACTAAATTCCTATAAATGCAGCTATCCGAACAGTTCGCGATCCACCATCTCGCACCAAATATGCCCGATGGCAATGTGAGCTTCCTGAATGCGGCAGGTATGGTCAGTCGGAACCAAAACCGACACATCACACAATCCGGCCAGACGTTTTCCAACGCTGCCGGTCAATCCGATGGTCCGGCAACCGCGTGAACGCGCGACCATGATCGCGGCCAAGACGTTGGGAGAATTCCCGCTGGTGCTGATGCCGATAACGACATCGCCCTCGACCGCCAAGGCCTCGACCTGACGCGCAAAGATCCGTTCGAACCCATAATCATTGCTGATCGCGGTCAGTGCCGAGGTATCGGTTGTCAGCGCGATGGCGGGAAGCCCCACGCGTTCGGCTTCGTATCGGCCGACCAGCTCGGCTGCAATGTGTTGCGCGTCCGAAGCGCTTCCACCATTGCCAAAAACCAGGACTTTTCGCTTACGGCGATAGGCGGAGACGATCTCGGCGCCGGCCGCCTCGATCGCCGGAATGCAGCTAGCCGTCAGCGCTTGAAAAACTTTCAGGTGTTCGGTAAGCGCGGATCCGGTGGGCGATGCAGAATTTGCCGTTTCGCTTCCGCTGGTTGGTGCGCCATTCGCGGAATTCTCCATCAACAATTGTTCCAGCAACGCCGAAGACGAAAATCCCGGCACCAGCGGCAGCGAAAGCACTTTTCCACCACGCGCCAAAACCGATTCCGCGCCCACGATCTGGTCAACCGGCCAATCGCCGCCTTTGACCAAAATATCCGGCGCGATCTCACGTATCAATCGCTCGGGCGTAGCGTCATCGAAGATGTGCACTTCATCCACGCTGCGCAAAGCGCCTAGCATCGCCGCCCGCTCTTGTTCCGATCGAACGGGCCGGCCCGGCCCCTTGATCCGGCGAACCGATTCGTCACTGTTAATGCCCACGACCAGTCGGGTCCCCAGCGCCCGGGCGCGCGTCAACAGATCCACATGCCCAGGATGCAGCAGGTCAAAACAGCCATTGGTAAAAACCGTGGTCATTCTGTGATCGAACCGAGCCCTTCGCAAAAAATCCCTCGCGGTAGTTGCACCGGTAAACCCGGCACGCCGCTAGGGTATTGAAATAGGCGACCAGGCATCGCCTCCCAGGAGAAAACTCACACGATACGGACGCGCCATCCGGAAAAGAACTTGATCACGAGCACGCTGAGGATCGCGACAATGCCAAACCGAACGATCGATGGAAGCACAGAATCGAAAAACCCTTCATAAGAGATGCTGTTCATCAACATGAAGAAGACGCCCGCCCGCCACGCGGTTACAACTTGTCCTTCGACCAAAGCGGCATAAAATATTCGCAGCAAAATACCCAACAGGATCATGCCAATGGGCACACCAAAGGGGCCAAAGTTTCGCAACAAATCACCCATCAAGGTGATGGCAAACGAGTTCTCGCCAAAATCGAAATAGAGCTGGCTATAGGCACGCGCATCCGACACCATCGGTTTGTCATTCCAAATAAAACGCGGAATGAATGCAGTCAGCAACGAATTAACAACGTTATTGGATAGGTGGTAGCCTTCTTCGTAGCCTTCCAAGTTTTCATGGTTCGCGACCACCACCGCCAACGAACTAGTCGTGTCAAATCGCTCGCCGATGGCGTAGCCGGCGGTCTCTAGATTTTTTGCGATCCCTTCGTCCGCCATCTTGTCGATGGTTCTTTGCGAGGTGGCAAAGTAATCAAAAAAGTCAGCACGCGATTCCGAGCCTTTCAGATTTCTGAACGTAGTTCCGTAAGCCATTCCGATGATCAGGGCTACGCTCATCAGGCAGCCAAAGATCAACCCGTGCTGTAGCTTGACGCGTCGGCCCGAAAACCAGTACGCCATCGACACGCCGATGAGTAGCTGAAGCAGACTGCCGCGGTTACCGGCAACGCTGACGCGAATCGGAACCATGATCAGCAGTAGACCCAGAACGATCCAATAATAAGCATTCCATTTCTTGGTCTTGAACAACGCGAACCAAAGAATGAAGCTCGCAAAGTTGCCCACCAGCGAAAGAAAGTAGACCAGGCCGTTATATTCTTCGATCGCATCGACCTGTTGATAACCGATCACGCCCAGCGCCAGTGAGATCAGGCTCAGAAATAGTCCAATACCAAGCAAAATAACGCCCGGCAGTAAAAGCTCCGAAGGCTGCCAGTCCCAGACCGGCAATTTCTTTGCGAGGTAGACGCCGAATTGCCGCCCGGGCGGCAGAAAAAAGCCCAATGTCAGTCCGGCGAACCCCAGGGCTACATAGACCAGCGACAGCGGAAGGTAATATTCCAGATCCGGGATCAAGTGGATGAAGAACGGCCAGGATAAATGGGTCGCGAGAAAAAGCGAACCTAAAACAAAACTGGGAAGAAAGTATGACCAAGCCGCAAAAACGATCGGATTGAATAGGTCGAATTGCCCTTTGAAAGACAGATAGATGATGGGTGCCAATATGACCACCAACACCAAACCGATCCACGGAACCATATAAGTTTCTTGGATCGGATTCGAGACCAATCCGCTGGCCAGCAAAATAACGATCAGACTGGCCACACCGATACCGATGAGGATCATCGTCATGGTCAGAAAGCCACTCTGTCGTCCCGACGAGGGCAAATATGATGGTTTTGGCAACTCGAGCATTAGCTAAATTCACTCAACAAAAACGTACCGTAAACTTATCACCGCGTTAAATATTGTGCAACAACTTGGGAGTTTTTGCGGCAGGAACTTAGGCGGTAAATCAGGGCCGCGCGGGGGCCCGATAAAGCAATAGCGCTGGGTTCTTAGTCGGCAATTTCACCATATGGTACCGAACGATGTAATCGTTTAGCGTGTTGGGAAGTTCATCTCCCGGCCGGCGCGGCAGGATCGCCAAATACCAGTCTTTGTGCTCAGCGGCCAGTCGGGCGGAATGATCCAGCGGCACGTCCAAAAATTGATAGACCAACCATTCGTATTGCGTTATTCCCGTCGCCGGCGTGCCAAAGAGTTTGGTCAGGTTACGATTTGAGACCAGCACCGAACCAGCCGGAACCACTTGCTCGATCTCGGTGGCCGTGTTCTTCAAATTCGTCAAGTGGTATTGATGCGCGCGAAACATCATCACGGTCCCGCCAAGCAGGGCCAAGCAAAATCCGGCAACCGCCAACCGTCGAATCAGACGCGGCAAGTACTTTTCTACGCGCGGAACGAACCACGTATCAAGCGAATAGGCATAACTCACGATCCAGATCGGTAGGATGGTAAGCAACAGACGTTGGCCCAAAACCAACGTCTGCGTCGTCGATTCACCAGTTTCGTGGAAAAAATAGAAGGTCAAAAGACCGAAAACCGGTAAACACGTAACCCGCACATACCAACGGAGCCTCGACTTGTCCACCAGCGGCGCAAACAATTGCAACGGCCACAAAACCAGGAGTGCCGGTATATAGTATTTGAGATTGAACGGCAGATATTCGATACCAAAAGTGACTTTATTCGTGTAACCGCCCGAAATATTGCCGAACGCCCACAGGTTATAGGCGACGATCAAGACGGCGAAAACGCCGGTCGTGATCAGGCAAACGAGTGCATCGACACGTCTCTTCTCAAAATAGAGGACTAGGATGAAGAACGGAACCACCACCGCAGCGTGATAACGCGATACGACGGCGGCGCCGAGGGCCAAACCGGTCAGCAACCC
>JBDSEC010000650.1:0-7877 GCA_039920205.1 Pyrinomonadaceae bacterium | reverse complement strand
TTAATAACGACGGCAAAACGGATTTCCTAGAAGTGGCCGGCACTAACTTAACCAACGATTTTATCGTCATTATTCGGCGCTCGACCTGCAGCGCCTCAGGCGATCCCCAGCGTATCGATTATGACGGGGATGGCAAGTCTGAGTTTTCAGTTTTTCGTCCTTCCAATGGTACTTGGTACCGCAAAGTGTTTTCCGGTGGCAATCTCGTTTCACTCCAATTTGGGTCAAATGGAGATATTCCGGCCCCCGGTGATTTTGATGGTGACGGTAAAACGGATCTGGCGGTTTTCCGGCCCAGCACCGGGTCGTGGTATCTGCTGAGAAGTGCCGATCAATCGTTCTATGCCATCCAGTTCGGACAGTCAGGCGATAAGCCGGTACCGGGTGATTATGACGGAGATGGGCGCGCCGATATTGCCGTCTATCGTCCGAGTAATGGCGGCTGGTACATGATCCGGAGTAATACCAACTCATTCCTAGGCGTTGCCTTCGGCTTCAACACAGATACGCCGGTCCCGGCTGATTTTGATGGCGATCTAAAAACGGATATTGCCGTCTTCCGGCCCTCGGACGGGGTCTGGTATTTGCTGGCCAGCGCCACGAATTCGTTCATCGCTCAACCCTGGGGAAGTAATGGCGATCGAACCGTCGCGGCTGATTATGATGGCGACGGAAGGTCTGACATCGCGATATTTCGACCGAGCAACGGTACCTGGTACATCTTGCGGAGCTACAATTCGGCTTTGATCGCCGTACAATGGGGGCGAGCGGGCGATGTGCCGATCCCGGGTTTTGCGGGTCCATACGGCTTGAACCCGCCAGTCGCCGCCAACCCGGTGGTATGGCGGCCAAGCACGGGCCTCTTTTATTATTACCAATCGGCGAGTGATCCGGTCGTATTAGGCTCGGTTGGTGATATGCCGGTCTCGGCGCCTTACACGGTGGAGTGAGGATCTGACCGTGGAAGCAGGGTAGCCTTTCCGTCGGTTGCCTCCTTCGATTGGTCGTGGTAATGGATACGATTGATGAAACTAGATTCAAAAAACTCAATATCGTTTGGAGTTCGCCAAAACCGTAGGCGGTTGATCGTGACAGCGGGAATATTGCTCGCTGTTTACTTGGCGCCATCAATTGGGGTCCGAGCGAATTCACCGCCCGCCGGGACGTCGACCAAACGCGTGACGCTGGCGATCGGCGGGATGGACTGTAAGGGTTGCGAATCTGGCATCGCGGGCGAGTTAAAACGTACGCCCGGCGTCATCGCGGCCGACGTAAGTTACGAGCGCCTGGAAGCCGTGGTCGATTACGACCCGGCCAAGGTCACGACCGCCGGGATCATCGCGGCTATCAAGGGCGCGGGATTTACGGCGAAGGTGAAAAAGAAGTAGTCGGTAGGGGTAGTTAGTTGAAAACCCTGCGGGCTGATACGTATAGAGACTCTCCGACAGTTGAATTTAACTTGTTGATGTCAAACTCAACCGGTCTTTCTACTGACTACTGGCTGCTGACTACATCTTCAGCTACTTCGCGGGGGCGGTCGATGGCGGCGGCGCCATTTCCGAAAGCTTACTCAAGTCCACTTTCGCTGGTTGAATGTTCGTGGGGAAGAACGTTCGATCGATCAATTGGTCTAACACCAGCGGCTTGGTGAAGAATCCCAGGCTCATCCCCATATCGAATATCTTTTGCAATTCGATATCCGTCGGATTTAAATTCCGGTAAGTCACCAACTCCGGCGTCTGGGTCAAAATGTAATTCAGCAACTTTTCGTCTTGCCGAAAATAGGTGGCCGCCACCTTGGCCGCGCCGGGACGATCGCGTTCGACCCATTCGCCCGATTCGTTGATCCCGCGGACCAGGTCACGCACGACGTCGGGGCGGTCACGGATCAGGTCTTCATGGACCACCAGGCAACACGAAATGTAATTGGGCCAGATATCCTTGGCGTAATAAAGCACCCGGCCGTAACCCTCGGTCACCGCTTTGGCACAGAACGGTTCGGCCACGATATATCCGTCGATGGCCTTGGCCGATAGCGCTGCGGGCATGTCCGGCGGTGGTAATACGACTATCTTGAATTCGTCGGGGCGCACCCCTTGGTCGCGCATCATTTGGTTGAGGAAGAAATTCTCGTTGCTAAAGGGGCTGGGGATCGCGATGGTCTTGCCGCGGAGTTCGCGCAGATCCTTAGCCGGGTCTTCCTGGCGAATGATCAGTTCGGAACCATCCCGATGGCCTAACGTAACGATCTTTACGGGAACACCCTGTTCCCGCATTTTCATCGCCAGGGGCACGGTCAGAAATCCCGCCATTAGCGATTTGGATTTCAATGCTTCGATGATCGAAGGGAACTCACCAAAACGCATCGCGTCGAAACGCGTGCCCGTAGTGCTGGTCTTGGAGGCGAAATCGGTTACCGGGCAGGTCAAGTGACAGGTAACCGGAATAAATGCGACGGTCAATGCGCCGCCCGGACCGGTGCCGGGTCCGCGGTGCATGATCTCCTCGGTGTGGTTTTTCGGTTGGCGCGCATACCGCCAGCGCAGTACGGCCAGGCTCACAAAGCTGAGTACCACCAAAAGGACGATCCATTTACCTTTTCCGCTTAGGAATGACATAACCTGAAAATTCGCGAGCCTGTTTCGCCTACCCCATTTGGCATTTTATGAAAGCGCTCGTATCGTAGCACAAACGAATTCGCGCGCCACCGGCGTGGGCGCGGACCACAGAACAAATTGGAGGCGCAAATGAAGCGAAACGCATCGGCCGAATGGCAAGGCGGATTGAAGGATGGCCAGGGAAGTATTTCCACGGACAGCGGGGTGTTGAAACATACTCAGTACTCGTTCAGTACTCGATTTGAAGACGGGATCGGAACCAACCCGGAAGAGCTGATCGCCGCGGCACATGCGGGTTGTTTTACCATGGCGCTGTCCGGGCAATTGGGTGCGGTGGGATTAACCGCAGAGAGCATCCGCACCACCGCATCGGTAGCCCTGGAAAAACTAGAAAGCGGATTTGCCATCACCAAGGTACATCTTGACGTGACGGCCAAGATCCCCGGCGCTGACCAGGCCGCGTTCGATACCGCCACCGGCAACGCCAAAGCCGGATGTCCCGTATCGAAAGTCCTAAACGCCGAGATCACCATGGACGCCAGGTTGGAAGCGTAGGGGCGACCAACCCCGCGTTGGTAGCATCGCCTTAAGGCAGGTTCTTCGTCTCCTCAGCTTGGACCCGCCGATTGACGGCACCGGGGGCCTGATCCACGCTTATTCTCTCATCGCGAATCGGAAGTGCCGCCAGTATTAACCTGAGCTGGAGAATCAGTTCAATTTCGACTTAAGGAGCATTACCTGGCGGCAAAAAAACTTGAATCGGGACCTGGGTTGAGGTAACGTACCGCTGCACCGGCATTCCGCACACCACCACTGGCCTACGGTTCTTCGTTTTGTGCGGTCAAAACTTCTCTAAACGGCCTTGGTATTTATCACCAAAGCGAGGCTAAGAAAATGCCCGAGTATTTCAGCTGGGAAAATGGATTAACCGAAACCGACGTAGCCCGGGCGTTGATGATCGCCGGGTTGCTTCCTCCGCGTCTCGCTCGCCGAAAAACACTTCCTGATGAAGTTGAATTGTCCGACCTACTGATCGCGAAATGGAAGGGCTTGAATGGCCGGCCCTGGCCGTGGCGCAGGCGGACGAGCATCATGCGATTGATCGGCGATCAGGACAACGCTTTAAGTCTGGCCCAGGTTGCTACAGAATTGATCAACTTAACCGACGCTGATTGGAACAATGGTGGCCGTGGCCTTCGATTGGAGGCCAACGTCCCCGAGAATTTCCCGCCGGGCGAGCTGTACCAGATCCTCATGCGCGGCGGCGCGCATTCCGTGTTTCTCCGGCGTAAGGATGAGGGTGAACTCGCCTGGGCGTGGCCCCTTCGTATCGGTGTGCTCCCCGGAAGTAAGCTGTTGGCCAATATTTCGCCCAATAGTTCGCTTTGGCCGCTGTTCCAAGAGCTCAACGCTAAACGTGCGTCTATGCGTGCCAACTTGCTGCTGTTTGAATTCTCATTGGCCGAGATGGTGGAGAGGGCCGCTCGTGGAAAACTTCGCGCCTCAACCGATGCCGTGGTCATTTTCGGTGGGGTCGGCACGTCCGTTGATTCTCCACGACAAATGCTCTCGCAGCTCGTCGCGCGGACCGGCGCGCAAGGCGTGTTTGTCTTTGAGGGGATCGATCCAAACAAAGCGCCCTACGCAACCGAAGGGCTCATCGCTCATCTAAGTCACGACCAACCGCTTGATACCGTGAGCGCAAGACTGTCGCGGGAATACGGAGTGCGAGTGGTTGGCTGGTCCACTCGAGGTTTGGCGCTTTCCACTTCAGTGCGCGAACAAGGTCGGATCATGGCCGGACAATTGGAAAAAATGCACGACGCCACGGTACGCGTAGAACGCAGGTTGCTCGGTCCGGAATCGAATGAATCAACCTTGGAGATCGGGTCCGGTGTTGTGTTCGACCTAACCCCACCCGCCGATTCAGCTACCTTGGTCAAGGCCACCGACTTGGGAACTTCGCTCACGCGGCGACTGCGGTCGCTGGACGAGGTCGGGCACCGTGATCCGGGAGGTTTGACCGATACTGATTTCATAAGTTTTGACCAAGAGTCGAGCGGCGCCCGTACCGTTGCCGAACTGGCCGAAGCGACCGCGGCCGAGCGCGATGCCGATGCCGCGCGTCGCGAAGACCGATACCTCCAGGCCCGGTTGGAAACCTTAGCCGGGCGTGCGGTTAAGGACAAGGCTCGGTTGCGGCCCGCACGCGACTATGCGGCCAAGGTTTTCATTGGTGCCCGCGACCCCGGTTGGTTAAATCCCGGAGTTCCAGTGCCGACTCCAGAACCGCCCGAAGGAAGGCCCCTAAATTTGGAGGTGCTCTTTTGGGAGCCACAAGCGAGCCCGACGCCGCAAGTGAAACAACTTAAGTTGTTGCGGCAGGGTGACTCAGGCGTCGTTACGTTCCCGTTTCGCCTGGCGGACGATCAGATCCAGTTTTCGGCGCGCATCGCGGTCTATCATCAAAACCGCAATCTGCAAACTGGTTTGCTTCGCGGGAAGGTGGGTGACGTTCCGGCTGACCTTCAGTTCGTGATCGATGCCGCCCCGGTCCCGAAATTCGTCGGCTTGGCTGATCGTTCCGGCATTGATGCGTCGATCATCGTGAACGACGATCCGTCCGGGAATAAGCAGGCCTTCGTTCGCTGTGACGGAACGTCCGCCGTGGGATCCGTTTCCGACGGACCGCCACCCGCAGTGGATGTTGACCTTACCGCGGGCGATAGCTTGTCGAATCTTACCGATGCGTTAGGCAGTGCGATCACCCGGATCACGCAAACTCCGGAAGATTACGAAGACCTTGCGAAGGCAGGTAGTCAGAGGCTCCTACTCGAACTTGCACAACACGGTGGCTGGCTCCTTGAGCGTCTGAAACAGAACACCGGTATGGGTAACAAATTCGATGACGTCAAGAATATTCAGATCGTGACGGCGCATGTAGATGCGTTCTTCCCGATCGAGTACCTGTACGATCGCGTGATCCCGGAGGATAACGCCAGAGTGTGCGGCGACCGGGTGGCGGTTGCGGGTGATGCAATCGCCTCAGGAAAATGTTGTGGTGCTTACAATGACCAATCCGCTGAAACAACGATCTGTCCGCTGGGATTCTGGAGTTTGAGCAAAGTCATCGAACGACATGCCCACCTCCCGGAGCACGCGAGCATTGACGGTCAATTTCAACTTCGCAGCACCGCGGTCAGCGCGCGTGATCGGCTGCTAGACCCTTTGCGAAGCGCTGTTCTGGGCGCCAGCAAGGAGGCGAACAAGTACAATCCCGCCACGGTGGCCAACGTTCAGAGTCGACTCGAATCCGTGCTTCGGACCCGGCCAGTACCCTTGGCCGGCGATTGGGACTCATGGGCCGAAAATATCGGAAGGGCGCATCCTAGTCTACTAGTTCTGTTGCCTCACCATGAGCAATCCGGAAAATTTGACCTGCTGGAGATCGGCGGCGTTACGCGCAAGTCGATGCTTATACGCGAGCGGCATGTTCGTGCGCCAAATGATCCGGACGCTCGTCCGATCGTCCTGCTGATCGGATGCGAAACGAATTCCGCCAAGATCGATCTGGAAGGATTCGTTCCGGCTCTTAAGGCGGCGGGCGCAGTCATCGTGGTAAGTACCATCGCCACAATTTTGGGCCGCCATGCGGGACCGGCCGCCGAAGCGATCGTCGAAGAATTAAAGAACCAAGCGGGAAACGTGGATGCAACCTTCGGTGAAGTAATGCTGGCGGTTCGGCGTCGGCTGCTGGCAAGAGGTACTCCGATGGTGCTGGGTCTCACCAGCTACGGCGACGCCGATTGGCGGATCGGGACTTCGGCGGTTGATGGATAACGAAGGGAGAAGATAATGTTTCGCATTGAAATGTTGCCGGCAGATGAAGGGGATTGCCTTTGGATCGAATATGGTTCGGAAACAGATCCTCACCGGATGATCATCGATGCCGGACGCAAACGAGCCTATCAGGCATTGATCGAGCGGTTGGAGGCACTTGACCAACCGGTGGATCTATTCGTGATGACCCACATCGACGACGATCACATCTTCGGCGCGGTGCCGCTCTTTGCGGACGCGCGCGTGAACGACACAACTTTCAAGGACATTTGGTACAACTGCTACAGTCATTTGGACCCCACGATCGCGCGGAGGCCGCCGGCGGATCTACTCGGCCCGAAGAATGGCGAAATCTTCGCTGCACTTCTGCTCAAAGGGAAATTCCCCTGGAACGAGGCGTTCGATCAGGGCGCCACTGTCGTCGTGACGGAGACCGGAGATCTGCCGCGCGTTGAACTGCCAGGCGACCTGACGCTGACCCTGCTTTCACCCACCTGGGAATCCCTTACCGCGCTCAAAGGATTTTGGGAGCGAGAACGCGAGGATATGGAGCCGGGCGATGCGACAGCGGCGCTCGAGATCTTTTCCGACCGGCGCAACCTTCAACCCGACGTGCTTGGTGGACTGATCGATCTTGACGACCTGCTCGAACATTCCTATAAGCCCGACAGCAAGGAACCGAATGGCAGCAGCATTGCATTTCTTGCCGAACACGACGGACATGCCGTGCTGTTCACCGGCGATGCACATCCACCCATTCTTGAACGCTCAATCGAGCGTTTGTTGATCGAGCGTGAGCAGATGGTGCTACCACTGGACGCCTTCAAGATCTCGCATCATGGCAGTAAGAACAACACCAGCGTGAAATTACTCGATCTGGTTGACTGCCGTCGATTTCTGATCTCAACGAACGGTACGCGGCATGAACACCCCGATCCGGAAGCGATCGCCCGCATTCTGAACCGGAACCATCAGGAAAACGACCCGACCGAACTGTATTTCAATTATCGCACGGACCAAAACTCGGTCTGGGATGACGCAGAGTTGCAGGAGGATTGGAACTATTTACCTTTTTATCCGCCTGATGGGGCGTTGCTCGAACTCTAGATCTGTGAGAATTTGTGCAAATCCGGGCCGTGATGACTTGACCGAAGGCCGCCCTGGAGTGTTAAATACTAAGTTCGCTTATCAGTATAAGTGGACACTATCAGTGCTACCCAATTAATGGAGACGATTACGCAGTGGCTTTAGTTAATGTAAATCAAGGTGAGTCGATCGAGAGTGCTCTGCGCCGCTTTAAGCGCAAGGTCATGACCGAAGAGATCATTAAAGACGCGAAGAAGCATGCTTTCTTTATTCCTCCCGGCCAAAAGGCCAAATTGAAATCCGCGCTCGCGCGTAAACGTAATAAGAAGAAGA
>JBDSEC010000649.1:0-3786 GCA_039920205.1 Pyrinomonadaceae bacterium | reverse complement strand
AGCCGTGAATGTGCGGCGGCGAGAACTGATCGATACCGAGCACGCTGCCGCTACTTTTGGAAAGCTGGTACACGCTAGCGGCGCCCATCGCACCGAGTCCGACGACGATGACGTCAAATTCCTTCATAAAAGTTAGGGGGGACCTCAACCTGTGCTAGCCCGCGACGGCCGGGGCTAGCTTTATCGATCTACTCGGCTTCTGTTCGGTGCCGCTATCGGCCTAGGTTACGCATCCTGTCGTCCAAATCAAATCCATAAACTGGGGATCAGAAAAATTATCGATTCGAGGACCGTAAACTCATTGATAATTAGTCGTCAATGGCTTTCGGTTGGTTTAGAATAGGCACATGCCAGATAACACATCAGCGACTACAAACATCGACGTACTAAAGACAAAATTGAAAGCGATCTGGAGCGCCGGTGATTTTGGCGAGATCGCCAAGTCCTACACGGACGGCGCGGCCGAGTTCGTGAGTCGGTTGCCGTTAAAAGCAGGGATGACCGTGTTGGACGTCGCGTGCGGTACCGGTAACACCGCACTACCTGCGGCGCGAATGGGTGCGGTGGTGACGGGTGTGGACATTGCGCCAAATCTAGTTGAACAGGCGAGGGAACTTGCGGCCGCAAAGGGTCTGACCGCCACGTTCGCAGAGGGCGATGCCGAATCTCTTGATTTTGACGACGCGAGCTTCGACGCGGTGATCACGATGTTTGGAGCTATGTTTGCTCCGCGTCCCAATGTGGTGGCGGCGGAACTGTTGCGCGTTTGCCGTCCCGGCGGATTCATCGCGATGGCCAACTGGACGCCCGCCGGATTTGTGGGGCAGATGTTCAAAACCGTGGGGAAGTACGCAGTACGTCCCCCGGGAATGGTCCCGCCGGTGTTGTGGGGCGATGAAGCAACGGTGCGCGAACGATTTGGCGAACATTTGTCGGAACTGAAAATGACCCGTCGTATGATGAAGTTCGCGAAACCCTATCCCCCGGCCGAAGTTGTGGAACACTTCCGCACTTATTTTGGACCCACGCAAACGGCGTTCGAAATGCTGGATGCAGACGGTCAGGCGGCGCTGCGCAGTGATCTGGAACAACTGTGGACCGCGAATAACCAGGCCACCGACGGGACGACCGCATGGGAATCCGAGTATTTAGAGGTCTTAGCAATTCGCCGTTAATGCGGCGGCAAATGTGATCAAGGTTTCCCCTCAAACTGTCCGCACAGTTTGTTGTTGTTCTCGTTGCTTTCCAGGACTTTGTTTGGCGGGTCAACCGTCGCACAATACTTGGCCTGAACTAAGCTTAACTTCACGTCAAAGATTACGATATGGGTCGAACCCGGTTCCATCGTTGGCGCCCCGTTGGCAAAGGTAGTTGTTTTAGAACCCCAAGTCATCGCCAGTCCCACCCGCGGCACCAATGCATTACGTTGACCTTGATTCTTGATCTTGACCTTCACTACCCCGTGGTCTAGGTCGTCGGAATAAACGTCGACGACGACCAGGTCGGGCAATACCGGGCGGTACGCCGAACTCGGCACCGGCCGACCCGGCAGAACGTGGCCAATCAGTGAAAGCTGGCCGGCGCCGGCGCCAACGCTCGCCAACGAAAAAACACTAACCAATAGGCTAACCAAGAATTTCATCATTGTTCTCCTCTCGATCCGCGATCAAGACAGCATTTTGGGAAAGTAATCCAAACGGGCGTGACCGTCAACGCACTACCCACTCCCCGCCCGAAGTCGCTCCGAATTAGGTTCACTGCGGTCTTTTGACCCGGATCTGTTTTGGTTCCCGCCGCACGTCAGATTCGCGGGTCAGTTCGCGGGCCGGTCGGTTGATACGCGAAAGCGCCACCGGTTGGGGCCAAGGCTTCGAGGCCCCAATTGGGGTTGCGACTAGGTGTAGTTTCTTAACCACCTTGGCGGTTTTACCCAGCAGGTCGGCCTTGATGGCATATTCCAGTCGCGTGTAATTGACCGTACCGTCGGGTTCAACCCACATTGGGTAATACACATAGGTCGCGGTCATCGACGTGACGATCTTAAATTTGCCCGAGCCTACGGACGTTGATGCTTCACTCACATACCCACCGGCCGTTAGATAGTCGCCGTACCAGTACGCGGGATCCGTGGTGGTAAGTGCGAAGCTGTTTGGTTGGCCGCCAGACTGCGAGATCGTAAAGTCTTCGGAGCCGAACACCCCGTCGATGATCAACCGGCCACGGATGGTGCCCATTTTCGTCGCGCTGTCGAAATCGTACCAATAGAGCAGGATCGGACCTTTACCCGGATCGACCGCCGTGAGATGAAAAATGAAATTGTCAGGTCCCGGATTGCTGGGAAAGACCGGCAACATCGCTGACAAGTGACTAAGTCCGCGATCAAACCAAGAAACGCGATATCCAAAGCCTGATTGGCCGATCACATCGGGGTAGGCGAGAAGGTAACTCTTAGCATCAGGTGTGCGTGTCAATATCGGATGAACCCACATATTTGCGAAAATAGACTTGACCGGCACATTCTTGTTGGCCGGAAATTCCGGATCCCAACCCCAGAGTTCACTCGAGGCCGGGATACCCTGGGTATCGAAAACATATTTGCCACCAGGTCCCAGGTGCCCGAACAAGAGCGAGTTTCCCAACCCAAAACCTAACTCATCGCTTTCAAGCGGGATCACCCCAAATCGCCACGCCGCCTGATCGATATAGCCCAGATCCTTCCACGACGCTCCGTGGTTCGTCGACATCAGGACCAGTGTCTTGTTGATCGGGTTGTTTCGGTCAAGGACGAACTCCGGCTTTTTGGATTCGTCCGCGTGATTGCCGACGCACTGAAAGGTCAAGAAGATGTGATCGTTCGCCGGATCGACTTTGACCAGTTGGCCATCCGTGCCGCCCATATCCCAGGGCTTGTGCGGGGTGACACCGGTGTCATTATCGCGGATCTGCGGCATCGCGCAGAGGCCGTCGCCCTTTCGCAACGGATCCATCTCGGAGAGAAAGGTGAAGTTTGCACCACAGTCAGTCGAGCGAAATACTAAAACCACCGTGCGGGCATTCGGTCCAAAGTCGCCGCGGAAAGTGTCCTTGAACCAGTCCGGGTCCTTCTTTTGGACAGTTCCGAATTTTCCCGGACCACTCGGGAGGTTCAGCGGCATCCGTGACCAGGCGGACGTGATGTAAAGGACGTCACCATTCGAAAGGCTTACCAGGTCGTGATCGTTCGAGCCGAACGTGTACTTCGTTTTGGCCGGATCCGCGCTGAAATTCGGACTGAGCGAGCCCATATCAAAAGTCGAAGGGATCGGGGTCCCGCCCGGTTGATCGAGGTTTTGTCCAGACACAACGCCATTGGGCGGGCGAAAATTGTCGTTGGAAACCAAGAACCGACCAGGCAGACATTGCGAATTTTTCCCCGGTGGCACGACCGTGGACTGGGCCTCGCCCGCCGCGATGGGAAGTTTGACCGTATCCGCAATGGTCAGGTTCTGCCCAGCGACCGTGGTTGCGGGAATTGATATTGCGATGAGCATAAATAATTTGCGCATGATTGCCCCCCTCCGGGAAATTGCTATCGCAAGCCCGGTGATTCGTCGTTTGGACCAACCGGTGTTTTAGGATCCCGGTATCTTTATTGGCGGCGGCAACTTGATCCAGATCGCGGAGACCCGTTTTTCGAACGCGTTGATGTAATAAAGGCGAAAACCCGCAGCGGCGTTCGTGTTGTAGGCTTGCTGAAAATCGTTGCCAGTCATGTCGGGCAGCATGCGCCAACTGTTCGGAAGCTTG
>JBDSEC010000648.1:0-7133 GCA_039920205.1 Pyrinomonadaceae bacterium | reverse complement strand
CCAACGATCCGATCGGGGTTAGTGCAGCAACATTGACCTCGCCGACCGTTGTCATCGGGTCGGCCGATGCTCAAATATCGTTCAAGAACAAGTTCATCACCGAGTCCGGCTTTGACGGTATGGTCTTGGAGTATTCAACGAATGGCGGCGGCGTATGGACTGACGTGATAACGGGTGGCGGTTCGTTTGTGACCGGGGGCTACAACGGCGCCATCAGTACGGGTTTCATGAGTCCGATCGGCGGTCGGCAGGCCTGGTCCGGAACCTCTGCGGGTGGCTTCATCGACACGGTGATCAACTTGCCGGCCGCCTTAAATGGCCAAACGGTGATCTTCCGCTGGTTGATGGCTTCGGACACTACCGTGGCGGCGACGGGTGTGTGGATCGATGATATCCAAGTCTTCGGTGCCCGCGTTTGCAATGCTTGCACGGTGGTCAGCCAGGTCCGGGCGGACTTTGATGGCGACGGAAAGACTGACGTGTCGGTCTTTCGCGGCGGAACGACCTGGTACATAAATCGCTCAACCGCCGGATTTAAGGCCGATAACTTCGGACTGGCCGGCGACGTGGCGGTACCAGGCGATTACGACGGTGACGGTAAGACCGATGAAGCCGTTCGCCGCGGCGGTACCACTTGGTATATCCGTGGTAGCACGGTGGGTGATTTTGGACTGGATTTTGGTTCGCAAGGTGATATCCCGGTCGCCGGTGATTATGACGGCGACGGAAAGACCGATATTGCGGTTTACCGGCCGTCATCGGGAACCTGGTTTATCCGGCGCAGCAGCACTGGTGTAGTGGCCGGCACCCAGTGGGGAAACCCTGGTGACATTCCGGTGGTAGGTGATTTCGACGGCGACCGCAAATCCGATCTGACGGTTTTCCGTCCCGCCGCACCGAATTTCACCTGTCTCTGGCACACCTTGACCAGTCAAGGGGTCTACAAAGTAGGCGGTTGGGGGATCTCGACCGACAAGCTAGTCCCGGCCGACTATGACGGTGATGGAAAGATCGACTATGCCGTTTTCCGCAACGGGATCTGGTATATCCTAGGCAGTTCGAATTCGGTTCAGCACACCATCCAGTGGGGTTCGGCCGGTGACAAACTGGTTCCGGGTGACTACAACGGCGACGGCAAATATGACGTTGCGGTTTTCCGGAATGGTACCTGGTACATACTGGAAGGTGGTACCGGACTGCTGCCGCCGAATCCGCGAACGGAATTCTTCGGACAGGGCGGGGACTTTGGAGTACCCGCGGCCTATGTGCCAGAGCAGTAAAGTAGATGACGGAAGGTACGTGGCTTGAAAGCCGGTATTATTCCCCTTAACGAAGAGGCCGGAGTGTTGCCACTCCGGCCTCTTTCAATTTTTTGCAGTCATAAATTTGCGAGCTTTCAACTCTTACGGCCAGATCAAACCAACTAGATTCTTTGTCACGAAAGGGACCTATTGAAAATAGCCCAGCGATTCAGCGCTGCGCGGTGCGCAAATTATCGCAGTCCCCGCGGGACGGCGACGACACATAAACATCCAGCGCTAAAGCGCTCGGCTATTTCGGATGTCCCGCAAGTACCAAATCCTCTTCGACCGATCTGGAATTCCTAACTTCCGACTATCGCGATTCGCGGCTAATTTGACTGGAAATCGTCACACGCACGTTAAATCGAGCGAGCGAAGCCTCCGAGCAGAACTGCAAACTATTTCTTACTCAATTCCACTTTGGCAACCGCCATCACGGCATCGATCCTTGCCATCCTCGGTCCGAAGCTGCGCGCAAAGTCGGCCGCGCGGTCGAAATCCAGGGCGGCCAAAGCAGCGAATAATTTGTCCAGTCTAAATTCATCAGCGGATACTAAGAAATCACTATTGAATCCTAATGACGGAGCCAGCTCCGGTAATAGATCCAAAAAATTGTCGTCCGCGGGGTATTGGTTTAGCGAGTTGACCACCTGTACGATCTCGGGCAAAACAAACCATGACTGCTTTTGGTCATGTTGCAAGATCATGTTTGCCAACATAACGTAACCGGCCACACGCCGGTACGTACCGCTTTCAGTCTTTCCGGCATATGTCGAGGCTTCATTGAATAACGCGGTCGCTGCGGGGTTATTGTTGAGGCGTTTCGCGATCAGCGCCGTTTGCGCCAGGCCCCACGCGGTTACCAGGGGAGATACGTCCGCCTTTCTCACGAATGAAGCGAAACTAAAAAAATCTGCCTCTTTATCTTCCTTGGCTGTCCGTGTGAGGTCAGCGATCTGACAAACCTGGATATAACTTAATGCGCCTCGCCGTCGGCCCGCGTCAGTGATCTTATCCGCATTTTGCCTGGCCCGGTCCCACATCCGGCGACGGGCGGCCACGGCAACAACTTCCAGTAACAAGCCATCGCGTTCACCCGCATCGGTCGTCTCTTCAAGTTCGTCCAACTGGTTGCGCAGCGGATCACCGTGACGATTTACCGGATACTCGCCGTTTAGAAGTCGCTGGTCTAGATTACTGATCCAGGCGGCGCCGATCTCGCTGGTCAACGAGTTGCTACGCATCCTGAGAGGACCGGAAAACTGCGGTGCCTCTCGGTCAAAAAAGGATAGCAGCCGTTCAGCCGCAAAATAACCTGCATAGGCCTGCGGCGACCGTCCATTCTCACCGGAAGGAATTTGTGGACGAAGGAGAATTTCTGCTGCCGCAATTAAGAAACTCTCGCGAGCCCCGGGCGACAAGGGCACAGGCCGGTTGGATCCCCAAACCTGGCTGCGTACACTTCCCTGCGCATCGACCACACACAATAGTCCGGGCGAAACGATCGGCGTTGACAACAATAGAATGTCATTCGGATCGGCCTTCGGATCACGCCGGGTTCGATCTACCAGTTGAAGATACAAGCGATCGGCTCCGGCGGCGTCCACCGTCCATAGATCCGACAAGAACGATATCTGTCGCCAGCTAACACCTTCGTTAAAGGCAGGTGACGCAAATTCAGTAGCGCGAGCCGGATCACCCTCGTGCAAAAGGCTCATCGCCAAGCTGAGTCGGTGTTCGGCAGCGGGGCTAAGCTCGCCAAAGGGATCTTCATTGCTGCTGGTGTCCGAGTTATCGTTCGATTCAGACGCCTCCTCCTTGGTCATCGCGGCGAGAAATTCATCAGCCAATGCCTGATCGCGACTCGCCGCGCTTAACAGCACGGTGCCACGAATGTAGGTAAATGGGCCCTCCGAACTGGTGCTATCTCCATTCGTTACCCTTCGCGGCGTCTGCGACTCCTTATCCGCTGCACCAGCGGATTCCCAGGCTATCCGAAAGAGCGTTCTGGCACGATTCCGGTCAGCCGGCCAAAGGTAGTAAGCCACTTCCGACTGTATCTCGGCGCGATCCGCAAAGCTATCAACCAATTTAGCGTCGGAAACAACTTCCTCTATCAGTTGCAAGGCTCGAATTCTGCGGGCTGCAGCGGCGGCTTTCGCTTTGGCTTCGGCTGATTTCGTCTTGCCGTCAACAGGTTTGGGTTTTAAGGACTTAGGGGTAGTGGATTGACCGTGGGAGAAACCGGTGAGCAAACCCCCGAATACAAATAACAAAAACAACCGCTTCAAGGTGATTCTGGCCATCATAAATAATTCATGTCGATGGACGCGCGCGGCTCTACCGCTCTATGTGCGGAAAGGCTTCGCCTTTCCGGACTGCTAGTTAGAGACATTCGCGGCTGCGCCGCCGAACCTCTACACCCTACCGAACCCGCTCTTGAACTCGACCACCCGCTATCGCTGTTGGTACTGACCTCCCCGGCCCCGGCCCCGGCTCCCGCGTCCGTCAGTCAAATAACCCAGGGGCATTTGTCTTGCCGGGAATAATGCCAAAGTGCTCGTACGCCAGTGGAGTCACCATGCGGCCGCGCGGGGTGCGGTCCAAAAACCCGATCTGTATCAAATACGGTTCGATGATCTCTTCGATCGAATCCTTTTCTTCGTGGATCGATGCTGAGATCGTTCCCAAGCCGACCGGACCACCGCGGAATTTTTCGATAATGGAGAGCAGCAGTTTGCGATCCATCTCATCTAATCCGAAGGTATCTACTTCCATGCGATTCAGCGCGTCGCGAGCTATGTCGCCGGTGACGTGGCCATCGTAGTCGACCTCGGCATAATCGCGAACCCGGCGCAGCAATCGATTGGCGATACGCGGTGTTCCGCGGGCACGGCGCGCGATCTCGCTGGCGCCCTGTTCATCAATGACTACGTTCAGGATCTGTGCCGAGCGTTTCACGATCACTTCCAGATCGTGATGCGAATAGAAATCCAAATGGAAGGTAATGCCAAACCGGCCGCGCAACGGCGCCGTGATCAAACCCGCCCGCGTCGTCGCACCGACCAAGGTGAATTTCGGCAGCTCTAACTTGATCGAACGCGCGGCCGTTCCCTGGCCGATCATCAGATCCAGATTGTAATCTTCTAACGCGGGATAGAGGATCTCTTCGATGGCCGGGTTCAAGCGATGGATCTCGTCAATGAAGAGCACATCGCCTTCCTGCAAGTTCGTCAACAATGCGGCGAGGTCACCCGCCTTTTCGATCACCGGCCCAGCGGTGGAACGTAGTTCGGCGCCCATTTCGTTGGCCACGATATTCGCCAGCGTGGTCTTGCCCAACCCCGGCGGGCCCGTCAACAACACATGATCCAACGCCTCGCGGCGGCGTAGCGCGGCCTTGATAAAGACGCCGAGGTTATCGGTCGCTTTTCGCTGGCCGACATAATCGGCCAGCCGCGCCGGGCGAAGGGTTACCTCGAACTGCCGGTCTTCGTCAGTCGCGGCCCCGCGCGGCACGGTGGTGCTGGTGATCTCTTCAAGCATAGACCAACTATTTTTCCGTTGCCGTAGACGGCGCTACTGCAGTTCTAAATGCCACATGCATCGCGGTCAGTTTATCCGCCGCCACCGGATCGTTTCTGGCCAAGAGCGTGATGATCTCATCACGCGGCGCCAACACACCTTTTAGACTCTCGGTCTGAGCGGTAGTGAACGCAGAATCAGAAGTCTTCACCATTTCGGAACTGACCTCGGAAAAGAATTTACTGGCCGATTGCCGGGCCGATTCGTATTCGCCGCGCCGCGCATCGATCGCCGCCGTGGCCAAGGCATTCTGCCACTTATTTATCCGCAATTCGTTCTGGGTTGTGGCGAGTTCCGTGCCTAGTTTATGAGACTTCCACCACATTGGTCCGAACCCAAGCATGAACACGACGACCAACGCGACCACGCCCGCGCCGATGCCGATCAACAACTTGTTGGGGCCTTTGCTAACTTCGCGCTGTTCAGTTCCGGTCAGTTCTTCTTCGGGCATGTTTTCTCCTAACGTTCCTAACCAGTCAACTTATTGTAAGCGTGCAACCGTACAGAGTTACGCGTTTACGCGTGATGAACTTACCCTGCAGACTAGTTCGGTCCAACCGTCATCACGTCTAAAGACGTAACTCTGTACGGTTGCGCGCTTACGGTAAGTCGCACCTACCGAACCGTCTGCTCAACCTTTAGCCAGCAATTGCAGACAGCGCCGGATCATGGCATTAACGGTAAATTCAATGTCTTCCCGCGACGCGGTGTTCAATGCCTTCTCGGCCGCCGCGCGTTGATAACCCAAATTCAATAACACCGAGAGCGTATCGTCCAAGACCCCTTGATGTGACGGGGCGGAACCATTCGCGCCGGCCACGGCCGCGACGGCTTCGCCTTCGGCCGCCGGCAGGGCGTTGACCTTGTCGCGCAGTTCGATCACCAAACGCTCGGCCGTTTTTTTCCCGATTCCCGGAATCGCCGTCAGCCGTGCCAGGTTATTGCTACGGATCGCCGTTACCATTTCGTCGGCATTCATGCCGGACATAATGGTAATGCCCAGCTTTGGACCGACGCCCGAGACCGAGATCAACTGTAAAAACAGCTCGCGTTCCTGTGCAGTCTTAAAGCCAAAAAGCTGCAATGCGTCTTCGCGGACATGGGTATAGATGCGCAGGCTGACGTCACCGCCGACCTCGGCCAGATCGTAAAAGGTCGAAACCGGTATGGTCACTTCATAGCCCACCCCGCCCACCTGAATGATCACCGACGTGGCCTGCTTCTCTAAAAGTTTTCCGGTCAGATGGGCGATCATGAATTATTTACGTGTGCTATTACCGCTTTCGTTTCGGCAAGAAATCGGCCGCCAGACGTCCCAAGTTGGTGTTTCAACGATGGGATTGTAGTTTATGCCAAGGTCAACGGCAACGCTTTATCGATTTCCACCTTCTATTGTTTAGCAGGTCCGAATCGATCGGCCGGCTGACCGCCCTTAAAGGCCCCAGTTAGTTGTTCACTTGCGGTCGATTTAGAGTTATAATCTTTTTTCACAAAGTGGTGGAACCCCCATGAAGTCTGAGAAAATATCAGAATTGACGACCAACCGGATGAGTATCTACTTGCGGTGCCTGAATTTGTTGGAGGCCGCTGGTATTAAGACCATCTCGTCGCAAGCGTTGGCCGATCAGTTTAACCTCAATTCCGCACAAATTCGCAAAGATCTGGCCTATTTCGGCGAATTCGGGGTTCGCGGCGTCGGTTATTTTGTCGAAGACCTGCGCCGGCAGATCACGGAAATATTGGGCTTGGATGCGAATCACCGGGTTGCGATCGTTGGCGCCGGCCGGTTGGGAACGGCCTTGGCGAACTATAAGGGATTCGCCGATTCCAATTTCACCATCGTCGCCCTGTTCGATAACGACCGGGAAAAGATCGGTAAATCGACCGGAAAACCGGAATATCCGATCTATGACGTCCGCAAACTCTCGAAGATCGTCCACGAAGAGAACATAGACATCGCCGTGATCACGGTTCCCGCCCGGGTAGCTCAACGCGTGCTGAACCAGATAATGTCGTCCGGCATCCGCGCGGTATTGAATTTCGCGCCCGTCAGGCTGCATGCCCGATTGGGTGTCAAGGTAAAGAATGTGGATCTGACCATCTCCTTGGAAAGCCTTTCCTATTTCCTGGCCCGCCCGCAGATCACCTGCGTGACCAATCCGCGCAGTATCCTTCCCTACGAAGAGATCGCCCAACGCGAAGAGCGCGAGTTGGCGGAATCGTCGGACGCGGTCTGAATGCGTTTGT
>JBDSEC010000647.1:0-4638 GCA_039920205.1 Pyrinomonadaceae bacterium | reverse complement strand
AAGGCACGCGTTTGCTCTGTTTGGCCGCGACCGCGGCCAAGGTCAAAACCATCGTTCTGGCGTCGACCAGCGGTACTGTGGCCGTGACCCGCGATGGGGAAGAGATCCCCGATGAAGATTATCCCCAGCCGTTGGACATCTTCGCGCGGTGGCCATATTACGCCAGCAAGTATTATCAGGAACGCACGGCGTTGGATGGATTTTCCGGCAAAGGTCAGCGACTGGTGATCGTCAATCCGAGCCTGTTGTTGGGACCGGGCGATGACCGGTTAAGTTCGACCCAAGTCGTGTTGGACTTCATGTCGCGAAAAATTCCGGCTACGCCGCATGGTGGATTGAGTTTCTGCGATGCCCGCGATGTCGCGACCACCTTTATCGCGGCGATGGAAACCGGGCGCCACGGCGAGCGTTATCTGCTGGGCAGTGCGAATTGGACCTTTGCCGATCTGTTTGGGCGGCTTTCCCGTTTGGCCAAAGTTGATGCGCCGCGCTTTGCTATTCCCTCGAAATTCGCGGTGGCTGGCGCTAAGCTGCTGAGCGGCTGGTACGAACAGCGCAACGTGGCTTCGCCGGTACCGTCGGGTGCGGTCGAGATGGCCGAATTCTTCTGGTACTTGAATGCCAATAAGGCCGTGCGTGAATTGGGGTTTGCCCCGCGCGATGCAGCGGTCACGTTAAATGACACCGTGCGCTATGTGCGCGAAAATTTCCTGGGTAACAACGCCTTCTAATCGCTTAGGTCTTTCGGTTTTACCAACCAATCCAATCGTCCGCCGCCGGGTGCGGCCTCGGCCCAACTTTCCACGTTCAGTTCGATCCGCGCAAAGGCCGCTGTCGCCATATGCCGGTTTACGCCGGTTAGGTTCAGCAGCAGGTCTTCCATTCCTGGATTGTGCCCAACCATCAGGACCGTCGCCGGAGCGACATCCAACTGCTGGACGATGTCCAGCAAGCGCGACCAACTCGCTTCGTAGATCCGTTCGTCAAAGCGCAGTTCGGCGGTAAAGCCCGCCGCTTCGATCAGCAACGCCGCGGTCTGGCGCGCCCGTTCCGCCGGCGAGCAGAGGATCAGATCCGGCCGAACCAGATTCTTCCGGGCATAGTTTCCGATCGCCAGCGCCGCCTTTTCGCCACGGTTGTTCAGCGTTCGGGAAAAGTCCGGTACCCCGGCTTCGCTCCATTCTGATTTCGCGTGCCTTAACAAGAGCAGGGTTTTCATCAGCCCGTACCTGCCGCCTTTAGATCAACATCGATCGCGGTTTCTGCCTCGACCGCATTGTTTCTATCGGTCCCCGCCTCCGCTGAACTGATCTTAAGCAATGCGCGCAACACATCTTTCCGCGCAAGGCGACCCTTCTTTTTGGTCTGCTTGGTCGCTAACCTGAATAGATCGCTGAGCGATACCATTCCCACCATGACACCGTCAGCGTCAATTACCGGCAGACGATGCACTTGGTTCTCTCCCATCTTATCCAAAACGTCCTCGAGGCGGTCGTCTGTCCGGCAGGTGACCACGTCGGCGGACATCACATCTTTGATGCGGATTTCGGTGGCCAGGGCGTCGCGGGACACCAGTGCCATACAGATATCGCGGTCGGTGATCACGCCCAAAACGTGGCGATCGCCATCGACGACGGGCACCACGCCACAATCCCTTTGCCACATTATCGATGCAGCGCAGGTCAACATTTCATGCGGGCCACAGGCGGCAGCATCCGCGGTCATTATTTCAGAAACTTTCATAGAGCTATTTTAACAGTTTCGGTTACGTTTATCGCGTCGTGATTAATTAGCCGTCCAGCAGAGGTCTGTTTGCAGGTTAAGTATCATGAGGTAAAGTAAGGTTGGTTAGCGTGATGATATGAGATTGGCCGCCATCGACATCGGATCGAATTCCATCAAGTTGGTTGTGGTCGAGGCCGCGGCCAGCGATTCATTTGCGCCCCTCGCACGTGAAAAAGAGATCGTGCGCTTGGGGCACGAAACCTTGGCGCAAGAGTTTCTTTCCGCCGACGCGATCGGGCGTGCCGCTGACGCCATCGGTCGTTTCCGCTCGATCGCGGAAGCCCGCGGGGCCGACCGCATCATTGCCGTCGCCACGGCTTCCGTCCGTGAAGCCCGTAATGCCGCCGAATTCATCGAAATCGTATGGGTCAAGACCGGGGTGCGCGTGGAAGTGCTTTCCTCGATCGAGGAAGCGCGTTTGATCGGGCTCGCCGTCGGCCAAGGCTGCGCGGGCAGTGCGAAGTCGCTCCTGAATATAGACATTGGCGGTGGTTCGACCGAACTGTCGGTCGTGCATGAAGGCGTTCCGGGTGAACTCTTCTCAATGAAGCTCGGCGCGATCGGTTTGACCGACCGGTTCATCGCCAACGACCCGCCCAAGGCAAAAGAGATCAAAGCCTTGCGCGAGCATATCCGTTTCGCCTTGGAGCGGCCGGGCCGCGAATTGCGCGGGGTGAAATGGCAAAAGACGACCGGCACTTCGGGAACGATCACCGCCCTCGGCGTGGTTCTGCGGGCATTCTCGCCAGCGGACACGCAAGAAGAAGGTGCGAAGCCGGCGGGTGACGAGATCGTTCTGTCCCGTTTGGCTGATTTCAACTCCCGAACGGCAGCAATGACGATAAAGGAAAAAATTGCGCTCCCCGGAATCAGCGCACAACGTGCCGAAATTTTGGTCGCCGGCGGGCTGTTGCTCGAGGGCGTAATGCGCGCGCTGAGCATCAATATGCTGCGGACTTGCGACGTAGCCTTGCGGGAAGGGGTGATCATCGACAGTCTGCGGGAATTCGAGGCCGAATCCCTTCCGCCCGTCGCTCTGTCATCCGATCCGCGATTGCGAAGCGTTCACGCCGTCGGCCGGCGATTTGGCTACGAAGAGTCCCATGCGCGGCAAGTGGCAATGCTTGCGGAAAAGGTCTTCGACGGGTTAGCAAAAAGCCATGACCTTACGCGGCATCAACGCGTGTTGCTATCGGCCGCGGCGTTGTTGCACGACGCGGGCTATCACATCGCGCATGAATCGCACCACAAGCATGCGCTCTACCTGATCCGCAATTCCGAACTGACCGGCTTTTCCGAAGCTGAACGAATCGTTATCGCTAACGTGGCCCGTTATCACCGCGGTGGTTTGCCCAAAGAACGTCACCCGGATTTTGCGATGTTGAATGAAACCGACCGCCACACAGTCTGGCAATTGGGCGCGATCCTGCGCCTGGCCGATGCGCTGGACCGCAGTTATGACGGGCGGGTTCGCGACCTATTGGTTAAACCGAACAATGGCGAAGTCGTGATCCGTTTGGAAAGCGAAAAGGACTGTGAACGAGAGATCGCCGCGGCGATCCAGAAAAGCGAAATGTTCGAAACGGCTTTCGCCTGCAGATTGTCGATCGTACGTTCGGCGTCAACGGCGGCTTAGAAAAATATGGCAGCACCACGGGAGATCGAAGTTGATTGCCACGGGCCGGTAACCACCGCCGCGTGGCAAATACTCCAGGTCCGTTGGGAAGAGGCGCGCGACCTGGCGTCGGCCATCACCGCGGACCCGCCCGCCTCCGCCATCCATAATATGCGCGTCGCGACACGGCGGCTACGGAGTGCGATGCGTGATTTCCGCCGGTTGATAAAGTTCAAACCCATGCGTGGGCCGATGAAAGAGATCGGCCAACTGGCGGATGCCCTGGGCGCGGTGCGCGATCAAGACGTCGCGATCGCGGCGCTGGAGCGTTTCTATGGTGAACTTAAAAGCGAAGCCGGACGGGACGGTTTGCAGCAGTGGAAGATAGGCCGGATAGAATTGCGTTCGAGCGCCTTAAATGAGCTGAAGCTGCTGATATCCGTCGAAGCGATCGCGGACCTAGACGCGCGATTCACCGCGGCGTTAGAAAAAGCCACCGCGCGGAGCGGCGAAGACGCTCCTAACTTTGCCGATGCCGGGGGCGCGATCATCGCGAAAAGCTATCGTCAATTGACGCATCTCAGCCGCGGCCTTTACGCGCCGCACCGTCGCCGGCCGCTGCATCGCATGCGCATTGCGGCCAAGCGATTACGCTATGCGTTGGAATTGTTTGCCATCTGTGGCGGTGAAGAAATGGAATCGGCGGCCCGCGACGTCGCGGAGATGCAGACCCGGCTGGGCGATCTGCATGATTGCGATGTTTGGATCGACGACCTGGGACCGATGATGCGTCTTCTAGATCAGCGACAGGCACTGACTAAGACCCTGACCGAGATCGAACAGAATGTGCTGGTGGCCAGTGTTTGGCTGCTGGGCCGGTTAACGCGCGACCGAGCAAAACATTTCCGTGATGCGTTAACCCTCTGGCACGATTGGACGGACAGCGGCTTCGGCGGCCGGTTGGATCGCCTCGGTCTCGGCGGGCGGCGGGACGACGACGGGGTCTGAGCGTTTGCGCCCCTCACTCTCCAACATCGCCTTAGCCTGCAATAAACTCTGCTTGTGCGCTTCATTCACGATCGGATAGCGCAACTTCATCGACTTTAATTTTTTGACGATCACATCCGCGATCGCCGCCCGCGTGAACCACTTGTTATCCGCCGGAATGATATGCCAAGGCGCCCATTCGGTGCTGGTGTGGCGGAACATGTCCTCGTACGCCAGCATGTATTCGTCCC
>JBDSEC010000646.1:0-7397 GCA_039920205.1 Pyrinomonadaceae bacterium | reverse complement strand
TAAGCAAGCGGCTTTTACCTTTTGGTCGATCAACGGCATCTGGATATTGCCTTCGGGATCAACGCGCTGCTCTCCGGACAGTTGTGGCCGGTTGAAGACACGAATATCCAGCACATCACCCGGGCCGATGCGATAGGAATTTGCGGCCATACCGGCGCTCATCGAGTTCGAACCACCGGCGACGCCGCCGGTCGAACTGCCCGTATTGCCGCCGCCATTTCCCGTGGACGACTGGCCAAAGGCCAAAGCTGACGCCGCCAACAGAACAATGCTTATCGCTGCAATTTGAAATATCTTTTTCATTACACAAACTCCTGAGTATTACCAAAAAAGCCTATCCAATAGTTAATTCGGCGAAGGCAAAATCATTTAACGGAAGCAAACAGAACTCACCCGCCCGATGACCAATGCCAATTGCGGCGACAGTTTAACATAAACCAGGCCCTTGTATTAAGCCCGAAAGTTCAATGACGAGACATATTTACTCTAATTGCGCACTAACGGATCGATCGTCAAAACTCGAAGTGACTTCGAACCCTCCGCTTCATGTTATAGTGCGTTCAATTCTAACGAAGTTGAATCCAGTTGGGGCGAGAAGTATTTATGAACAATGACGACAAAAAACACGGCCTGAATTTTAGCGGGGACTTTGTTCCGGACCCGGAGATCGAAGATTTCATGCAGGAAGAGATCTCGCGTGCGCCCAAGGATAAGTCCCAATTGGCTCAACGTTTACGCGAGAATACTTCAACCTCTCCGGAAGATGCTGGCGGCGACATAGATGCGGATTGGGAGGATGCTGAAGGGTCAGGAAGCGAGACTGCTTCGGGCGACAATCCGACCCCCGATCAATCGGACGTCGAATCGAATGCTCACGCCATGGGCGTGAATTTCGAGGACAACGAGGAGTTGGAATTTATCAAGAAGATCGAGCGTCGTGACGACGACCGCTACGAGCTGAACGAAAGTTCAAAAGGCGAGGGCGACTCGATCTAGCGACCGCCCCCGCCAATATTTCCCTACTTTACGTAATTTGACCGCGGTTCCAGCGTTACGCTCTTGATCACGATCTTCTCTTCCGGGCGTTCGGTTCCCTGCTCGACCGGCGCGCCCGCGATGATGTTCGCGTTGTTCATCCCCTGGACCACCTTGCCAAAGATCGTGTACTGACGATCGAACCCGATCTGACGTTTCAAGGTAATAAAGAACTGGCAATTCGCCGTGTCCCACGCTTGCTTGGCTGTCATCGGCGTGCCGTCTTTGTTCGGCCCACCCGGACCTTTGCGCGCAGCGCCAACGATACCGGTGTCGTACAACAGGTCGCTAAACTCGCCCGGAACATTCGGCAGGTCCGAATCGCCCGAGCCGTCATTGGCGGGATCCGCATCCTTGGACAACGGGTCGCCGCCCTGAATGATCCCCAAATTGGGATCGATCCGGTGGAACGTAACCCCGTTATAGAAGCCCTTAGCGATCAATTCCTTGAACCGCGCGACCATTTTCGGCGCGATGTTCGGATAAAGCTCCATCACGATCTTTCCGTAGGCCGGGTTTTCGCATTCGATCACCGCCACCTGCGCGTCGGGCTGTGGCGCCACGCCGCTGGTGAACGGCGGCTGCGCACGCGGGTCGTCATCGACATTCGCGCTGTTGGCGTTTTTGTTCTTGCAGCCGGATACACCCACCGCCAACAGAGCGGTCAGGATGAGAATTCCAACGGCGGTTTTCCGCTGGTTCAAAACGGAATTAAAGAAATTCGATAGTCGATTCACTAAGCTCTGCCTCCGCAAATTCGAAATAATTGCTTGGTTAGGGTCAAGGCGACCATCATGCCAGAAAAGCCGTTGAGGTCAAAACACCTTCCGGCTATCCACCAAGATCGTAACCGGTCCGTCGTTAACCAGTTCAACCTGCATCTGGGCGCGAAAAGTTCCGGTTTCGACCCGCGGGATAAGTTCGCGCATGACCGCAACAAACCGCTCATACAGCGGTTCGGCGATCTCGGGCGGGGCCGAATCTATCCAGGACGGCCGGCGGCCACGCCGCACATCGCCGTAAAGCGTGAATTGCGACACCGCCAGGAGTGAACCGCCCGTGTCGATCACCGAGCGATTCATTACCCCGTGCTCGTCGTCGAATATACGAAGTGAAACCACTTTTTCCGCCGTGTATTTGATATCGCGCTCGGTGTCGTCCGTCGCGACCGCAACTAAGATCAGCAATCCAACGCCGATCTGGCCGACGACCTCGCCATCGACCGACACACTTGCACGACGCACTCGTTGAACGACCGCACGCATAAAAATTATTGTTTGACGGAAAACTTGTTGAGCCTGGTCACGAGGAGAACCGGGGTAGACATATCCGACATTACTTGACCGGAGCAAAGACCACCGGCGTGTCGTACGTAACACCAAACGTAACGCCCGACCGGGGACTGAAGTGAGTCAAGCCCGCACTACCGGCAAAGTCGAACCGCAATCCAGAGGCGCGCACCTGCATTCCGAGCCTGGCTTCGGATTGCGATTCCGTGCCCAGCGGGGCCGGACCACCGCGAGTGCTGGCGCGGCCGTTGATCTCGCCCACCACATTAAAGCGATGGTTGATCTTATAGATGCCGGCCAAACCATAAAGCAAAACGTCGTTTTGCGTGAACGGTTCGATGGGCGCGGTCAAGATCCCTATACCCAGATTTCCAAAAACATTAAATCTCTGATCGCGGCCGAATTTCTTTCCGACCAAAATTGTGCCGAACGCATTCACCTGGTTTACACCCAGGCCGCGGGCCTGATTCGAATTGGGAAGTTGCACTCCTAATTTAAAACCGAGGGACGGTCCCCGCTTCGTTTCACTGCGGAACTTGATCTTGGTTGAAAGGATGAAATCGCCGATGTCGTTGGTCGAATTCGCCGTAGCCCCAATCTCCAGCGGAATGGCGGAGGCACCCCTGGGCGTATTAATGCTAAGGAAGTTTTGCGCTACGCCTTCGATCTGCATCTCGACATTGGGCGCCAAACCGATGTTCACTCCGATCACACCGACCCGAGTCTGATCGCCCCTAAGCCCAGATAACGGGAATTTCGCGTTCTGGTAGAAATCGATACCGGCTTCCAACCGTAAGGTACCGGGCGGAATTATATCGACATCTTCGGTATACAGGGGTCGCTGTTGCGCCGTGGCCAACGCACAAAGCATGAATCCGAAAACCGCCGCTCCGAGTATATGTAAATGTTTGAACTTGAACATGAACCCGCAGATTGTACGGCGACCGACGAGATGCGTCAATCAAGAAATGGAATTGGGCTAGATCTGTGCCAAAAAACACCAACGAATATCATCATGCCGCCCCTCTGACAGGCGACGATTCTCGCCACGACTACTGGATTTCGGCTGTTATCCATATTCCATTTTCTATTATCCATTGCTTTATCCCGTCTTCTGCTTGACGCTTCATCTGGTTTTGCGGATGATAGGTTGCTTTTCCCTGGTGGCGAAGGTTTTCGAGCGCAATTGTTCTAATTTGAAACGGCGCACAATTTGTCGCTAGAAGAGTTCACACATTTCTAAAATCAATGAATTTTATTAAGCGCGGGATTCTTGAGTTGCAGGAAACCATTTTGCTCATGGCCAAGGCCGTGACCGGAATGTTCAAGCGGCCGCGCTATGTCGTCGAAACGATCGCGCAAATGGATGCCATCGGGGTTGGTTCGGTAACGATCATTCTTTTGACCGGTTTCTTCACGGGCGCGGTGCTTACCCTGCAAACGTTTCCTACGCTTCAGTTTTACGGTGCGCAAAGCCAGACCGGCTATCTGGTGGCCATTTCGCTGGTGCGCGAATTGGGACCGGTGCTAACCGCGCTGATGGTCACGGGCCGGGTGGGTTCAGCGATCTCGGCAGAACTTGGCTCGATGAAAGTTTCCGAGCAGATCGACGCTATGCGCGCGTTGGGTACCGATCCAATCCGCAAACTGGTTGCACCGCGCATAATTGCCTTGGTGGTCACGATGCCGCTGTTGACGGTCTTCGCCGATGTGGTGGGTATTGGCGGCGGCGGAACGGTTTCGACTACGCTATATGGCATGCCGATGGGTACGTTCATCGCTTCGGTCCGGGACGGCATCACTACCGACGATATCGTTGGCGGTGTGGTCAAGCCCTTTTTCTTTGCGATCATTATTGGCTCGATCGCATGTTACAAGGGATTGAGCACGACCGGCGGTACGGTAGGCGTCGGCCGGTCGACTACCCAGGCGGTGGTGACCGCTTCGATCGTGGTGATCATCGCCGATTTCTTCTTGGCCCGGGGGCTTCAATATGTTTTGGGAATGCCCGTGGCGTGATAAAATTCGAACATGTCGATCCGTGAAACCAACATTCATAACACCGTAGATAACCAGGTCAGCTCGAACGCCGCGGAATCGACGTTTCAGGAAGTGGACGACCGCGACCGGGCGATACCGGCGATCGAATTTCGCGATGTACACCTGACCTTTGACGACCGCAAGGTCCTAGACGGCCTAAGTTTCAAGGTCATGAAGGGCGAGACCAAGATCATCTTGGGGGGGTCGGGGTGCGGTAAATCTACCACGATCAAGTTGGTGCTGGGATTGATCAAACCGGATTCGGGTCAGATCTTGATCGACGGTGAGGACACCACTTTTTACACCGAGACTCAAATGATGAGCGTGCGCAAAAAGATCGGCATGGTCTTTCAAGAAGGCGCACTTTTCGATTCCCTTTCGGTTTACGAAAATGTAGCGTTCAAGTTGCACGAACAGGGCGTGCCGGAGGACGAGGTCGAACCCGAAGTCCGCCGGATGCTGCGATTCGTGAATTTGGAAGATGCGATCGACAAGGTACCGAGCGAGCTTTCGGGCGGCATGCGCCGGCGCGTTGGTATTGCGCGCGCGATCATTGGCGATCCCAAGATCGTGATGTTCGACGAACCGACGGCTGGGCTGGATCCGCCGACGGCGCGGACCATCTGCGAATTGGCAATGAAGCTGCGCGATCTGGAAGACGTGTCTTCGATCTTCGTAACGCACGAGATGAATAATTTGGACTACCTTAGTTCGGAATACGCGGTCGTGGGCGATGACGGCGAGGTGGTGTTCGAGAAAGAAGGCGAACGGCTTTGCCTGATAAACACCAAGGTGATCATGCTGCGCGAAGGCCGCGTGATCTTTAGCGGCACGGACGAAAAATTGCGCCGTGACGACGACAAGTACATTCAGAAATTCCTGCGCGGCCATTAACGATTTGAATGCGCTGAAGGCGCAATTAGAAAATAGCCAGAGGCATGGCTTTGCGCGGCCTCTGGTCCAATCGCAGAACGTACCGCGCCCTGAAGGGGCGCCAGACCGTTACGGACCTAGAAAGGAAGAGACCGCGAATTTGCTGCTCCTGAGGTTATTATTAGTCGTCGTGCTGTTTAAATTCTTGGGTCTCTGAAAAAGTTATGCCTCCATCAAAGAAAACTATCGGCTTCAGCGAATTGCGCGTCGGCTTGTTGGTATTGGCCGGCATCGGCATCTTGATCGTCTTGATCTTGAATGCCTCGGGCGACCTAAATCCCTTCGCGCGCAAACTGCATTTGAAGGCTCAGTTCGACACCGCGGATGGATTGCGCAAGGGTTCGGACGTCAAGTTGGCGGGGGTGCGCGTAGGGAAGGTGGACGAGATCATTCTGCTGCGGCCGAGCACCGACCCCAAGGCGCCCAAAGTGGAAGTCCGCATGTCGGTGGATGGCAAGATCGATGGCAGCCCCGCCAGTGATCGTATTCGCACCGATTCAACCGCGCAGTTGGTGGCGCCGGGCCTGTTGGGCAATGAGAAGATCATTAACATCACGCCCGGTACGGCGATCGGTGGTCCGGCCGCCGAAAACCAGACGTTGCCCGCGTCGACCGCGAACTCCTTCAACGACCTGGCGTCTTCCGGAAATGACCTGATCGAACGGCTGAATAAGATCTCGGACGATGTTAAAGTCATCACCAAGAATATCCGCGAAGGCAAGGGCACGCTGGGCCGCGTGGTCACCGACGAAGCACTCTACAACAATCTGAACGCAACTATTCAAGAGACGCAGGATCTGATCGTCAAGATCAAATCGGGCGAAGGTTCGGCGGGAAAATTGGTCAACGACCCGGCGCTTTATAACAACCTAAACGCAACTATCCTGGACCTGAAATCGATCTCGAATAATTTGAAAGCGGGCCGCGGTACCGCCGGCAAGCTGCTCACCGACGAACAGCTTTACAACGACGCCCGTTCGGCGATCGCCCGCTTGAATCAAACGGCGGACCAGGTCAACTTGATCGTGGAAGACGTCCGTGCCGGCAAGGGAACCGCGGGTAAACTTTTCACCGACGACAAGTTGTATGACGACACGCGAATGGCGATCAACCGGTTCAACACCACTGCGGAGCGCATTGACGCCGTGGTGGCCAAAGCCCAACGCGGCGAAGGCACGGTCGGCAAATTGCTGAACGACGAGCAGCTCTACAACAACGTTAACCAACTCTCGGGCGAAGGCGTAAAACTGATCTACGACTTCCGGCAAAACCCGAAGAAGTATTTGACCGTAAAGTTTGAACTGTTTTAAACGGATCCGGTAGAAGTAAGGCGATCGAGAATTGGGGCAGTGTTCTTGGAGCATTGCCCTTTTTTGTTTTTATTGTTGGGTTACTATTTCCCGGCTTCGCCGCGTTCAATTCCTTTATGATGAGGATATCGATTTCCTCTTGCAGAATTCCGCTTCATGTTTTCCTTCACTTAAACAGCCACTAGTGCGCGAAGGAAACAGCCACCCGCTACCGCAGGTGGTACTGACCCTATCGCAACATAGCTTGCTGGAACCGATGAATTGGGTGACGACACATCCGCCCTCTGTCACCCAAAAAACCGGGCTGACTGAAGCTACGACTCAAACCATGATTTCTAGACTTGGGATTGGTTCGGTCAACAATCGAAATGTTTTCCCGGAATTGTCTTATCGGATAAAGCACGGCCTATTTTACGGGTTCGCTAAATGCGTGACCTTGCCGTGCGGAATCAAAAACTCGCCAGAGGAGATAACAATGAGATCGATTCAAATGACCGTTGCCGTAACAACCGTGGTTGAAAAAGAAACGCGTTCAAGCTCAACAATGAGCTCCAAATTCCGGGATATTATCATCGTGCTGGCGGCAATTATCGTGCTAGCAGGACCTGCGGTGGTACGGGGACAGGGAACGCGCGGCGATCGTCCCATCCCGACCACCACGATCGTGACCGCGACACCGGCGCCGACACCCGAACCGGTACAATTGTCAAAACCTGGACAGAATGCCGAGATCCCGGGTCTGTTAAAGGTCGGCGGCGGTCGGATGGAGGTCGTCGATAGCCCCATTGGC
>JBDSEC010000645.1:0-8002 GCA_039920205.1 Pyrinomonadaceae bacterium | reverse complement strand
GGAGCGGGCGAGAGCGGGCTACTGGAAATGCGTTACGTTCCGGGCACGGAGAAAGTGCAACTCGGTGACGTGGTCTTCACGACCGGCCAAGACGAGATCTATCCGGCCGGTTTGAAGTTAGGAATCGTTTCGTTTGTTAAAGGTGACATCTCGGCGTCCGAAGCGCACACCATTCGGCTGAGACCCAGCGCGCGTTTGGACGCTTTGTCCTCGGTGGCGGTTCTGAACTATCAACCCCCGGCCCGGCCCCCAATGACCGATTCACTGCCCAACGTCGAACGAAAAAAATAATTAAATTAGCCGGTCGGTCAACTTTCAATCGAGGGAAGCCCGACGTGCCAAATTCGAAACTACTGTCTACTGACGACTTTCCGTAATGCGCCAATTAAAGATCGCGATCGTAATCATCCTCGCCCTCGTACTGCAGACCTCGATGCGCGCGATTCCCGGGCCGGTTGGCAAATTCTCCCTTTTCCTCGACCTGCCGTTGATCGTCGTGGTCTATTTCGCCTTGCAACGCGACGCCATCCGTGCGGTTTTGGTGGGGTGTATCTGCGGGCTCGCGATGGATATTCTGGGTGGCGGATTGCTGGGAGGGTTTGGTTTTACTAAGACTTTGGTAGCGTTTTTGGTGGTAACGGTTACCACCCGGGTGATGTTACTGGACAACCCCTTGGTCCGAATTCCTGTCCTAGCAGGTGCGACGTTGCTGGATTCGACGCTGTATGTGGGATTGCATGCGATGCTCGGCCAACGAACGTCGCAGCCGTTCATTGTGATGGTCACCATGAAAGTCATCGGCACGACGATAACGGGAACGGCGATCCTCTTCTTTCTTGAGCGGCTGTTCAGCGACCGCGCCAAACAGCGCAAGGCCTTTGCTTTCCGGCGCCGGATCGCGCGGCGAAACGTCGCCCGCATCGGTCGACGCCGCTGAGGCAATTTGATCGTTGAAAGCGAATCCTGGCGCTGAGTTTTGGTCGGCAGGGAGTAGAGAAATTTTGTTATTGCAATCTGGACCAATACTGCTATGCTGCGTTCGTAACTGCCCCGTAATATCTTTACTTTCCGCGAGCTTTAAATCGCAGGCTATAAATTAATGAAATTCGAAGACGCTTCGCAGAATCTCCGCGCGCGATTGGGCACCATACAACTCATCGTTTTTGTCTTGCTGGCGGTGCTGGGCGTGCGTCTCTATGTCTTGCAGATCGTAAAGGGTAAGGCTTACGCCGAACGAGCCGAGAACCAGCGCGTCCGTCTGTTGCCGATCCCGGCCCCGCGCGGCGCTATTTTTGACCGCAATGGCAAATTATTGGTCGGTTCGCAATCGATCTACAACATCATCGTCTCGCAGGAAGACAAGAAGAAGGATTACTCGCCGTTGATCCCGCCGCTTTCTGCGAGTTTGTCCATTGATGCCGAAGATCTACGCGCTCGATTCGCCGAGGTGAAGTCGCAACCCGCCTTCCAGGATATCTTGATCAAAGAGAATGTATCCCAGCAGGACATCGTCTGGGTGGAATCGCATTCGTTGGAATTCCCCGAACTGCGGGTCGAACTTCAGCCGCAGCGCCGGTATCCGGCTAACGGTCATTTGGCGCATGTGATCGGCTATGTGGGCGAGGTCAGCCCGGAGCAATTGCTCCAACCCCGGTATAAAGATAAAGGCTACAAACCGGGCGACATCATTGGTAAAGAGGGTCTCGAGGCCGTTTACGATGAATTCCTGCGGGGCCGCGACGGCTATCGCAAGGTGATCGTCGACAGCCGCGGTCACATCCAGCAAGAGATCGCTCGGGTCGAACCGCAATCCGGGCAGGATCTGGTCTCGACCATTGATGACGATTATCAAACGGCGGCCGAGCAGCGATTGCAAATGACGCCGACCAAGCGCGGGGTCATCGTCATGATGAATCCGAATAACGGCGAGATCTTGGCGCTGGCTTCGGCCCCGACCTATGACCCGAACTTGTTTTCGCAGCGGATGGCCACGAAAGAGGGCCGCGCGGAATACAACGCCATGTTGCAGGACCCGAAGACCCCGTTGATCAACCGTGCGATCCAAGGGCGGTATCCGCCCGGATCGACCTGGAAGATACCCATGGCCGTCGCGGGTTTAAAACAAGGCGCGATCACGGTCGATCATTCGAACATTCTTTGCGGCGGCGGCATCATGGTGGGCAATAAGTTCACCCGCTGCATGGGTAATCACGGGATGCCAGAGCTGCGCACGGCGATCACCCGATCATGCGACGGATATTTTTACCGCCTCGGTTTGAAGATGAAGATCGAAGGCATCATGAAAATGGTGGACGAGTTCGAATTCAACAAGCGGTCCGGGATCGACCTACCGCACGAGATCGTAAGTTGGACCCCGTCGCCTGCGTTCAAGGCCAAAATGCAGCCGAAGGATCCGGAATGGCGTGATATCGATACGGTCTACGCCTCGTTCGGGCAGGTTTACGACATCATCACCCCGATCTCGCTGATCCGCGCGATCTCGAGTGTGGCCGTTGGCGGCCAGATGTACGTGCCTCATTTCTTGAAAGAGTTCAGACCGGTGGCCGCATTGAGCGAAGAAGGCCTTGCGGATTACCGTCCCGGCCGCCCGGCGCGAACGTTTGATCGAGGCCAACCGAAGTTGATCGAGATGCCCGAAGACCAGCATGCGGTGGTGATCGATGGTATGTGGGGCGTGGTGAACGGCGGTGGTACCGCCGGCGCGATCAAGATGCCCGAGGTGGAGATCGCCGGCAAGACCGGAACCGCGCAAGTCGTCGGATTGGGTAAGGACGTTGGCGCCAACAAGGACCACTCGTGGTTCGTGTCGTTCGCTCCGGCCCGAAAACCCGAAGTGGCGATGGTCGCCTTGGTCGAGAACGTGGGTTTCGGCGGCCAGTTCGCGGCCCCGGCATCACGCGCCATGTACGACGTTTGGTACGCCAAGATGCACAATTTGCCGCTGCCCATGCCGGGCGCGACGGAAGCCGGCAAGAAAGCGCCCGTGCAGATCGCCGACCCAGAAGGCAATCGGGTGACGATCCCGTTGGCGGCGCCAACGCCGGATGCCAGCGCGCCGCACGCGACACAGGATAATCACGCTTCGAAGAGGCCTAAGCGCTAGACAGCTGATTCATTTGATCTATGGTGGCTATGTTTGAAAAGCGGTCGTTGCGCGACTTTGATTGGTTACTGGCTATCCTGGCGGTCGCCATTGTCTGCTTTGGCACCTGGCAGATCCGCAATGCACAACCAAACGAGACCTTTTGGCAAAAGCAGTTAGTGGGATTGGGTATCGCGCTGATCGCAATGTTGGTCGTTGCGTTTACGGATTACCGCAAGCTGGTCAATTTCGCACCCGCCTTCTTCATCTTCGGTTTGGCTCTGTTAGTGATCGTGTTGATTCCCGGCATCGGCATGAAGATCAACGGGCAGCGTTGCTGGATAGCCTTGCCCGGCATTGGTCAGTTTCAGCCTTCGGAATTCGTCAAGATCCCCACCGTGCTGATGTTGGCGCGATATTTCGGACGACAGCGTTCGGGTGCTTTACGCCTTAAAGAAATGGTGATGGGCGGATTGATCTTGGCGGCGCCGGTGGGTTTGATCTTGCTCGAACCCGATGCGGGACAAGCACTGACCTATTTCCCTCTCCTAGCCGTGGTGCTTTTTCTCTCGTCGATCCGCATGTGGTTGGTGATGGCAGCACTTCTGACCAGTTTGGTCGCGATCCCGGCCGCCTATGTGGTGGGGGTTAAGACCGGCGTCATCAAGGCCTATCAGCAAGAACGCATTCAGGCGATCATTGACCCCGACAAGGTCGACCCAAAGGGTTTCGGCTATCAGACAACGCAGTCTATTTTATCGGTCGGCAAAGGCGGGATCGCGGGGTCGCGCGGCAATGACGAATTTTCGCAGAGCGCCCTGAAATTCCTGCCCGAACCGCATTCCGATTTTATCTTCGCCGTCACCGCCGAGAATACCGGATTCGTCGGCTGCATTGCGCTGCTGATGGCCTACGCGCTGCTGCTTTCGCGCTTGATCGGAGGCGCGCGCCGCGCGCGCGATCGGACGGGCATGTTGGTGATCATGGCGGTGGTGGGCGGATTGACCTTTTCGATCTTCATCAACGTAGGCATGGCCGTTGGTATGCTGCCCGTGATCGGCGTCCCGCTGCCGATGATGAGCGCCGGACTATCCTCCGTGTTGGCGACCTTCATGACCATTGGCTTCGCGATCAGCGTGCAGTTGCGGCGGTTCGTGAATTAGGCATTCAAACTGGGTGCAGTTAAAAGTGCGAATCCGTCGTTCGCTTTTCAAGTTATGGAGGAACTCGGCTGGGCCAGCCGCTTCGGCCGCAAGGCTCCCCTCCTTGGGCAAGGTAAATTGCCAAGGCGCTTCAGCCCGTGGAGTTGGGACCGCAGGTCCCGGGGGGTGGTTGTTCTGTAAATGCGGCTTCCCCTACTCTGAGGCACCTTTCCTGACCGTCGGGTTACTGCCATGCGGCGCTTCGCGCCGTTTGCCTTGAAGACAATCAAAAACTCTCACTTTTAATGCACCCACTTCAAACTTGGCCCGATCTCAAATCCTTGACTCGCGGGTATGACCAATGGTAATACTCACATCATGAGCGTTTCAAAGGTGACAATTTCAATCGAATCTGGACTATTGCGGCAGGTTGATCACTTAGTTACTTCGCGTGTTTTTTCAAATCGCAGCCAAGCGATCCAGTCTGCGGTGGAAGAAAAGGTAGCGCGGTTGTCTAATAATCGCCTCGCGCGCGAGTGTTCTAAACTCGACAAGGCTCAAGAGCAGGCGATGGCTGACGAAGGGCTTGCCTCCGAGGTATCCGAATGGCTCGAATACTGAGAGGGGATATTGTATGGGCTAACCTCGACCCTACGCTCGGCCATGAACAATCCGGCCTCCGACCTGTCTTAGTGCTAAGTCAGAATATATTCAATGATCGCTCGGGAACTGTCATCGCAGTTGCATTGACCAGTCAGCTACCGCGCGCCGCCTTTCCTTTGACGTTCGAGCTCGCTGACCCTAAGTTGCCTAAACGGTCGTGGGTAAAGATCAGCCAGATCCGAACATTATCTGTAGTACGCCTGGGGAAAAGGCTTGGGCGCGCATCTGCTGTGGAGATGGCTGAGATCTTGGAAGGCCTAAACGAGATCATCGGGCGCACTGAGGGATGATGGACTGACCTACTGGTAGTGTACAGCGGCCGAGCCGGTTCGAGAGTTGATCAACTATCTCCATACTTGCTTCTATCTATTCGATACCTTCTAACTCCATGAATACATTGGCTGAACGATGATCCGCGACAAATTAGTTCCTTTGATCAGGCTAAAATACGGCGATCGGTCAATTCAATCTGATGAACAACCCGGTCCGGTCGCGGTTTTTCCCGCTAAGCATCCCCGCGTCGGTGATCTGCAGATCTACGATCATGGCGAGGAGGTGACGATCTATTTCAGTGAGCTTACCCATGGGCACTTCAATCCGTATGAATCGGAACTGAAACAAGAGCAAATCGACGAGCTAGTGGCGAACGAGGTCATGGAATTCTTGGACGATCTATTCGCCGACCGGTATCTACTATGGAAATCGCGGACGGGTAATAGTGATGGTTTCCAACTTATCGACCCGTCATTGGAACCGATCGCGTACCGGCCCGACACTGACTACTTCACTTGGTCGGGTCCGGCGGATCCGGCTCCTCGGAAGTAACCGAGTTAATTCAACCATCACTTAGCACCGCCGCACGCCAGTTCACCGCGAAACGAAGTCACCTTGACCCATTTCCAAACTCCTATAAACTAGTCGGCATCCAATCCACTAAATTTGCCGGGCGGTTACCGCCTCACCTGTCATGGGTCGTCCACTGCGCGGAACCAGTAGAGAGGAATCGGATCAATGAGATCTATCGTTTCGGGAATTGTGTTGTTGGGGATGGGAATCGGTTTGGGGCCGGTGTCGAAAGCAACGAACGCGCGGCCGTTCCCATCCGGCGCAGCGCAGATCGCGGCGACGCAGATAACTATCGGCGAGTCGATCAGCATCGGGTCCGCCCGGCTGAATGAAGTCCGCACAGTACAAGTCTATCTTCCTCCCAATTATTCCAGATCAAGGCAAAAGTATCCGGTTATTTATGCTTTGGATGGTGAAGTAACCGGATCGGTCACCACCACTGCCGCGCAATTCCTAACCAGCGCTGTCGCCATCCCTCAAATACCCGAGGCCATTATCGTTGCCGTTATGAATACCGACCGCAACCGGGACATGCCGGTACCGACCGAATACGGTAAACGCGGCGAAGCTAACTTCCTAACGTTTCTGGCTAACGAACTCATTCCCGCGATCGAGAAACAATACCGGACCGAACCTCTGCGGATCTTATTGGGACATTCGCAGGGTGGGTTGTTCGCGCACTATGCCTTGACCACTCGTCCCGAGGTATTTCAATGGTATCTCTCATTGGACGCCCCATTGTCCGGCTTTCCGGCGGTTAGATCGATCATGGAAAAGGCGACGGAGCGGATAACCAAAGGTCCGAATTTCCGTGGGCGGTTGGTGAGTGTGGAAAGTGTGTACGGATGGAAAAAAGAATGGCCGGCCACGGGTTGGGCCAAAGGCAGTTATGGCCGGCGGATCGCGCTTCCCGACGAGACCCACGAGACCATGCCGTACCGGGGGATCTATGAAGGGTTACGGAGTCTGTTTCACGACTACGCACCCAAACTTGGACGCGACGCTAAAGGGATCTATACCCTGACGGTGTTGGAACAAATGTATCAAGAGTTATCGAACGCGTATGGTTACAAAGTCGATATCCCGCAACCATTGTTGTTCCAAACCGCGCGCGAGAATACGGCGATGAACTATGGAGCCGAGGCGGTCGAGTTGATCAAGCGCGCCGTATTGATCTATGGCGAATCACCCACGGCTAAGCAGCTACTGATCAGTGCGGAAGAAGCGGCCAAGCGCGGTCGCGATCCGCGCTTGGAAGAGTGGGCCAAGCTCCCATCACCCGATTTTGGGTCGATGAGGCCCTTCCTCGGCGCCTGGGAAACAGTCACGCCCGATGGGGCCTGTTTACGCGTGACCCTTACGGAAGAAAACAGAACAGTTCGCATTCAATACACGATTGCTCCTCCGGCCGGTGATCCATTTCAAATGGAGGTCCAATTCGTTCGGGTGATCGATAGTCAAACCTTGCAGTGGGGCGTACACAATGGCCGTGGAACGGGCATAATTTTCTACTCAGCAAAATTGATCGAGGGAAAAGTGTTGCAAGGAATGGTCGAGCCGGTGGGTATCGAACACGCACCGCCCCCACACCCGGTCACTTTTAAGCGGCTAAATTAGGCTTACACGAGGAGTTAGCCGTGGTCGCTATTTCAACGAACCGGTATTTCGCAAAAGTGAACCGGTTTCTTTCCGGCCGGGCAACTGAGCCCAAAACGCCTGTAGATCCGCCGCCACATCCGCCGGGCGTTGCAATTGCCACCAATGGCCGCAATTTTCATACGAGATGAACTTCGCGTTCGCGCGGTGCGCCAAGCGCGCGCCGAATTCAGTTGCGACGTACGAATCTTGCTGCCCCCACAGCACTAAACCCGGCGAGGTGATCCGGCGCAGGTCCCCTTCCCACGCCAGTCCCACCGTGATCGCGGATCGATAAAGCTTCAGAATGCAATCTTTCATCAGATCGTCCAGGTGGATCGCCGCGTCGTGCGCATAGGCTTGCGGAACGCCCGCCGACATCAATTGCGGCTCGACGGCCGCCGGCGTCATCATCGCCATCACCTGCTCGCCCATCCCGGGAGTTTGCCACATGCGCGCGGCCTCGTGCCAGGTATATTTCGCGTCGATCGGTGCGGCGCCGGCGGCCCAACTGCGGACCAGATCCGGATGCAAAGAAACGCAACGCAGGACCAACAGCGCGCCCCAGTCATGACCGACCAGATCGACCGGCCCCTCGATCTTCGCGAGCTGG
>JBDSEC010000644.1:0-6938 GCA_039920205.1 Pyrinomonadaceae bacterium | reverse complement strand
CGATCCGATGCGTCAACGCTAGGTTGATTATTTGGCACCCACTCGGTCTCGACCGAGTACTTGAAAAGTGTTACCTATGTCTCGGGACACCTGTAACCCATGTCTCCGGTATAAACACTTGCCCAAGGAGGGGAGCTTTGCGGCCGAAGCGGCCGGCCCAGCCGAGTTCCTCCATAACCTGAAAAGCGTACAACGGACTCGCACTTTTAATAAAACCAGTACCAGAACTGACGGCGTGCGAATCATCGACTTTCCGTTTCCTTGTGGGTTATAATTGCACCGCGAACCTGACCATATGGACAATACCCGTTGAAGATCCTTTATTACCTTCTGACTGCTTTTTTCGGCCTGATCGGTGTCTTGGGTGTCTTACGCACCGCCGAGATTTTGGCGACCGGCGGTGTTTTCATGCCCGTCCAGCTAGGGATCGGTTTACTCGCGCTGCTCATCTCTTTTGCGTGTTTGCGGAAAGCGCGGGCGGCTGCTTAAGCCGGAACGATTAAATCTAAGGTTGCTAACTTTTTCATAACGCGGCCTCGCCGCGTTCCTGAGTGCGGATGCGGATCACGTCATCCACGGGCAGGATGAAGATCTTGCCGTCGCCAAATTTGCCGGTTCCGGCCGAGCGCAGGATGGCCTCGACCACCGCATCCTCTATATCATCGGGAATGATTACTTCGATCTTGATCTTGGGCACAAATTGGATCTGATACTCGGCGCCGCGATAGGTTTCGGTATGACCGCGCTGGCGGCCGTAACCCTGCACTTCGCTGATGGTCATGCCGATCACTTCGACCTCGACCAGGGCGCTGCGGACCGCATCAAGCAAATGTGGTCTGACGATCGCTTCTACTTTTTTCACTGGATTCTCTCCCGTTCAACTTTGCTGCATCGGTCACTACCGGAATTGTTTCGCCGGGTCTTAAGGATGCCAGGATAGCTTGTTCGGCGGCGCTCGCCACCTCGTCGGATAGCTTGCCGCCGCGTGCATCGGTTACATAGAACACATCCAACGCATCACTCTTCTCAGTGGCGATGCGGGCACACACGATCTCCAGACCATGACCGGCAAGTACGTGCGCGATCTTATAAGCCAAGCCCGGTTCGTCCACCGCATGAACTTCTATCAGGGTCGATGATAGCGACGCATCTTGATCATAGATGACCCGCGGAAGATCGCGGCGTCGCGGGGGAATCGGCGCGGCACGTCTACGCGGTGCATTTCGCGTGCTCCAGCGTTCGATCAACGCAACGACTTCCACCTCACCCGCCACTGCCTGGCCCAGCACGCGTTCTAACTTCTGTACGCGATGCTCTTCCACCGCCAATCGCGTTGCCGCTTGGCGCAGCATGAATTCGTCGATGGCCCGACCGTCTTCACGCGTGTTCAGTTCGGCGCTAAGGATCTCGATCCCGTGCGCAGCCAAAGTTCCGGCCAGATCGGCAAACAATCCAGGCCGGTCAGGTGCGACTACGGTCAGTTTGGTCGAGGCCGGACCCTGCCGCTGCCAGTTGACCGCAAACTGGTCGGACCAAGAGTTTTCGATCAAATGCATGTGCAGTGCCGCCGCCTCGGGAGAGTTTATCCGCCGATAGCGGTCTGGAAGCAAAGCAAGATGCCGTTCGACCTCACTAAACGGCCTGGGCGGATCCAACGCGGCGGCTACCTGCTCTTTGAACTGGACCAATTCCGCATCTTCGTCGGCCGGAACTTCGACGCCGGTCATATGCTTGCGGGTGCGGCGGTAAAGGTCCCACAAGAGGTTTCCTTTCCACTCGGTCCAAACACCCGGGCCGACCGCATTCAGATCGCCATAAGTAAGCAGCAACAATAGATCAAGCGCCTCGACCGAGCCGACGCTTTCCGCAAAGTCAGCGATCAAGCGCGGTTCGTTAAGGTCGCGTCGAAGGGCCAGGTGAGCCATCGCCACATGCAGTTTGACCAGTTGCGCCACCGTCGCGGTGTCGTTTTCGCTCAAACCCAGTCGTCCGCAGATGCGCGCGGCCATTTTCGCACCACGCGTGACGTGACCGCGGCCGCGGCCTTTGCCCAAGTCGTGCATCAGCAACGCCAGATAGAGCAACACCGGATCTTTCACTTCCTCAAAAACGCCGCGCAAATGCGCGCGCGGCCGGTCGCCGCTGACATGAAGATCGTCCAGCGTTTCGATGGCGCGCAACGTGTGTTCGTCCACCGTATAGTGGTGATAAAGATCGTGTTGCACTAATAAATTGATCCGGCCAAACTCCGGCATCAACCGCGCGAGGAAACCGGTGTCGTGCATCAACCGCAACACATACCCCGCCCGTCCGCGGCGGCGAAGCAAATTGAAGAATGCTTGCGTGACCTCGTTCGAATCACGAATGGCCGGCGTGATCGCACGCAGGTTGTGGGAAAGCAGATCGCGCAAGCGAAATCCGAACGGCACGCGCGCGGCTTGGGCCAGGGCGAACGCATTGAAGCTCGCCAGCGGTTTCGCGCGGAACATATCCGGGTCGCCGTCGAACTGCAAGCGTCCGTTCCGGATCGCAAACGGTTCCCTGGCCTCCGCGTTCGACGAACGGTACCACCTGTGGGCCGCGCCCGGTTCGCCGTCGGTTACGCGGGCGAGCAAGGCCTCGCTAAAAAGCTGCAACTCGCGCGCCTGGCGATAATAATCGCGCATCAGTGCTTCCGAGGCGAGGGAATATTCGGTCGTTTCGTAGCCAAACTGATCCGCCAACACGGGTTGCAGATCCTGGGCTAAACGCTCGGTCTTACGCCGCGCTTGAAAGTGCATCGCGTTGCGCACGCGCCAGACAAATTCATAAGCGTGGCTGATCCTACGGGCTTCGTCTTCGGCCACCAGATCATGCGCACGCAGCTCATCCAGTGTGTGATAACCATGGCGGGCGTAAGCCAACCAGAGCGCAGTGTGATAGTCGCGCAATCCGCCCGCAGTTTCCTTTACATTCGGTTCCTGCAGACAAACGGTCGTGCCGAATTTCGCATAACGACCGGCACGCTCCTGATCGATCGCGGCCAGCAGCGGATCGACCCGCCGCCGTCGATCCTTCTCTAACGCGCCTTGCAGCGAATTATGGAGGCCCTTGTTTCCGGCCAGAAAACGGGTGTCGATCAATGCCGTGCGCAGGTGGGTGTCGTCCACCGATGCGTTGATGCAATCGCCCACCGTCCGCAACGTATGACCAACGACCAATCCGGCGTCCCACAGGAGCTGCAGCACGCGGGCAAACATCGGCTTCAACTGATCTAGCCGCGAACCGCTGTACAAAAACAACAGGTCAAGATCCGAAAAGGGAGCCAACTCGCCGCGTCCGTATCCGCCGATCGCCACCACTGCGCAGGGTAACTGAGCACCCGTTGCGGAAGGCACCGGATGAAACGTTCGCGCGGTCTGTTGATAGGCATGTTCGACCACGATATCCAGAACGAAGCTTCGCGCCATCGCCGTCGCGAGGCCGGAAGCCCCGATCTCGTGGCCGATCTGAAGGCGTCGATCTTCGATCTTGAGAAATTTGCGCAGCGACTGGGCCACTGCAACCGGGTCACTCGGCGGACCAGTTAGCTTAAGACACGCGTCCGCCTGGGCGAGAACTTTCTCGCGATGCGAACGGACCAGATAGGTTGGTGCTAATTCGGTCATTCCCTTGATGGCGTTTGAATTTTCGCCGCCGTCGACAAGCTAAAGCAGGTCGTACATTTGACCAGCCCCTCGTAACGACTGACCTGTTGGCTAAATTGGGAGGGATAAATGTACGGTAAACTTCAGTTTGCCGACGTTGCGCAGCTCGAGCCGTAAACTTTACCAGTCAAGCTACGCCCTGGGTCGGACGTCGTGGCCCTCCCTTAGACGCACTTAATCTAAGTACGCCATTGCAACCCGCATACCGCGCACCCACTAAATAGGTCCCACGGCATAAACATAGAGCTATACCGCGATAAACGTCTGCTCGATCAGGTCGATGGTTTCGGCAATACTACATATTTGTAGTACTTGTGGACAATGACGACAAAAATGTGGTTACCAACGATGCTTGAGTGCAGTATCTATTCGAGCGTCATATTTATACAAACCATAAAATTATAAATTGGCCAAATTGTAAGAAACGGGTTAGATTGTGCCGTTGCATAAGCTAATAGGGGGAAACAAGCGCCGATATCTTCGGCACATCTGCGATGAAGTTTGAAGGTCCGAGCATTACTACTGCAATTGCGACCGGCCGCAGCTTTACCGAGAGCTTCAGGGCGCTGGACCGCGTGATTACCGTCGTGGGGGTTATCCCTCCCTGATGGTTGCACGCCAAAGATACGACTTTTGACGGGCCATCAACGATGCGGTTGATGGCTTTCTTGTTCTGATATTTACGAATTTCCCAATGTCCTACGGGTGGCCGGTAAAACAGGGCTTGTACGATCCGCGCAACGAACACGATTCGTGCGGCGTGGGTTTTGTCGTCGACATCAAAGGCCGCCGGTCGCACCAGATCGTGGAACAAGCCCTGCAGGTGCTGGCGAACCTGGAACATCGCGGGGCAACTGGTTGCGACCCAGATTCGGGGGATGGCGCGGGGATCTTGGTGCAGTTGCCGCATCAATTCTTCCGGCGGGAATGTGTGGAGTTCGCGTTGCCCGAGCCGGGGCAATACGCCGTCGGGATGGTTTTTCTCCCCACCGATGAAGAAGGCCGCCGGGAATGCGAGCGTCTGTTCGAGACTATCGTGCGGCAGGAGGGTCAGAACATACTGGGGTGGCGCACGGTTCCCACCAACGATGTGGGCATTGGTGCGTCCGCGTTGAACTCCAAACCGCTGGTGCGGCAGATCTTCATCGGGCGCGGCGAAGGCATCGCGGATGAACTTGCTTTTGAACGCAAACTCTACGTCATTCGTAAACGGGTGACGCGCGGAGCGAAGCGCGGCATCCACGAACGTGGAATATTCTATGTCTCAAGCCTTTCCGCACGTACGGTCGTCTACAAGGGAATGCTGACCACCGGGCAATTGCCCACGTTTTTTCCCGACCTATCCGATCCCGACCTGATCTCGGCGCTGGCGTTGGTTCATTCTCGGTTCAGCACCAACACGTTCCCGAGTTGGGCGCGCGCGCATCCGTATCGATACGTAGCGCACAACGGCGAGATCAACACGCTGCGCGGGAATATCAACTGGATGCACGCGCGTGAGAATAAGTTTCGTTCGCGGCTTTTCGGGACCGACCTGGCGAAAGCATTGCCGGTGATCGATTCGGACGGCAGCGATTCGGCCAAGTTCGATAACGCATTGGAGATGCTGACCCTGACCGGCCGGACCTTGCCGCACGCGCTGATGATGATGGTTCCCGAACCGTTCGAGCGGAACGAGTCGATGAGTCCGGCGGTCAAGGCATTCTATGAATATCACTCGTGTTTGATGGAGCCGTGGGACGGCCCCGCGGCGATCGCGTTTACCGATGGCGTGCGGATCGGTGCCGTGCTGGATCGGAATGGACTGCGCCCGGCCCGGTATTACGTTACGAGCGACGATCTGGTGGTGATGGCGTCCGAGGTCGGAGTGCTGGAACTTCCGATCGAGAACATCGTACGGAAAGGGCGCTTGCAGCCGGGAAAGATGCTGCTGGTCGATACGGAACAGGGTCGTATCATCGACGACGAAGAGTTGAAGGAACAGCTTGCTGCCGAGCATCCTTACCGCGAGTGGTTGGACGAGAATTCGATCTCGTTAGCTAGCATCCCCATGCCGGAACCTAAGGTCGATCCGGATCAGGCGGATCTGCAGACACTGCATCGCGCATTTGGTTACACCACCGAAGAGTTGAATTTGCTGCTGGCGCCGATGGCGTTGCAGGGTGCCGAAGCCATCGGGTCGATGGGCAACGACACGCCGCTGGCGGTGTTATCTGAGCGCCCGCAATTGCTCTACAACTATTTCAAACAACTGTTTGCGCAGGTCACCAATCCGCCGGTCGATGCCATCCGCGAGGCGATGATCATGTCCATTTCGGCCGCCGTTGGTCCCGAAGCGAACCTGTTGGAACCCACCGCCGAAGGCGCCCGGCAGATCAGGCTGAGCTCCCCGATCCTGACCGATCAAGAACTGGCTCAACTGAAGAACTTAGGTGACTCGGGTCATTCCGGATTTCGGTCGGTGACTCTGCCGATGCTATTCGACCCGCGGGTTGGCCGGCGCGGAATGGAAAGCTCATTGGAAGACTTGTGCCATCTATCCAGCCGTGCGATCGCCGATGGTTACGGCATCATTATTCTTTCCGATCGTGGGGTTGCGCGGGAACGCGCGGCGATCCCCGCACTGTTGGCCGTTTCGACGGTGCATCATCACCTGATCCGCGAAGGCACGCGTACCCAGGTCGGCTTTGTCATCGAAAGCGGCGAACCGCGCGAGGTGCATCATTTCGCCATGTTGCTTGGTTACGGGGCCGCGGCGATCAATCCCTATCTGGCATTTAAAACCCTGCCGCACCTCAGCGCGGACGGATGTCTGGATGGCCTAGATGAAGGGGTTGCGAACAGGAATTTGGTCAAGGCCATCAACAAAGGTGTCGTGAAGATAATCTCGAAGATGGGCATCTCAACGGTGCAGAGCTATTGCGGCGCGCAGGTCTTCGAAGCCATCGGCTTGGATCAAGACCTGGTCGATCGTTATTTCACTTGGACGCCGTCCCGGTTGGGCGGGGTCGATCTGGACGTGATCGCGGAAGAGGCGCGCCTGCGGCACCGGAATGCGTTTCCCGAGCGTGAGACAAATGAATCGCACCTCGACGAGGGCGGCATGTACCGCTACCGGCGGGCGGGGGAATTCCATCTGTTCGATCCGAAGACCATTCATCTGTTGCAACACGCCTGCCGGTTGAACAGTTACGAAACGTTCCAAAAATACAGTCGCCGGGTCGATGAACAAGCGAAACGGCTTTGCACTCT
>JBDSEC010000643.1:0-9808 GCA_039920205.1 Pyrinomonadaceae bacterium | reverse complement strand
GATCATCATCACCACCGCGGCCGCGCTCTACATGTTCCGCATCCCGTCGATCTATCTGGCCGAAGCGACGTTGGTGATCGAAAACCGCAACCCCAGCCTGGTTCAATCGCAATCCGACAAAGTAACGATCAATCTGGGTGACGATCCTACCTATTGGAATACGCAACTAAAATTGTTGCAGAATCCCGAGTTGATGCGTCAGGTAGCGCGCGAAATGGGACTGCAGAATAACCCCGAGTTTGCGCGTGATCAGGCTGGGCCAGGATTGCTTTCTACGGTACGCGACATATTCGGCAAGCCCAAGACTGCCGTTGCCAAACCGAACACTTTGCCGGTCGTGACCGACGGAAATCTGCCCGCGGCGGACGGTCAACCCAAATTGACCCCGGAACAGGAACAACGCATCGAGGCCTATGCCGGCGTGATCGCCGGCGGGTTGGGGGTCGAGCCGATCGAAGGGACGAACTTGGTGACGATCAAGTTCAGTCACACCAATCCCGAGATGGCGATGCGCGTCGCCAACACTGTTGCCACTGTTTTCATCGCCAACGACAAGAAGCAAACCTCGAGCGGTTCGGAAAAACGCAGAGAGGACCTGGCCAAATCGATCGCCGCCCTACAAGAATCGATCGCGGAATTAGAAAACAAGCGGATCGTCTATCAACAGAGCCACAATCTGCCGCTGCGCGAAGAGAAGGGGCAGGACTTGAAGGCGTCGCGATTACAGCAGTTGAGCCAGCAGGTGTTGTCTGCCGAGAACGATCGCAAGAGTTTGCAGGCGGCGTATGAAGCCGCGCGCAGTTCGAAAGACGTCTATTCGATCCCCGAAGTGCAGAGCGATAAGGCGGTGCAGGATCTACAACGGCGCATAGCCGATCTGGACGAAAAGCGCAGCCAGTTGCTGGTCAAATACACCGAAGATTGGCCCGAGGTTCGGCAGATCACCGAGCAGTTGAACAAGGTCAAGCAGAGCCGCGATGCGGCCGCCAAGGCAGTCGTGGGCGGGCTAAAGTCGCGTTATGACGCGGCCGTGACCAAAGAGCGGCAACTGCAGCAGGCCTATGCGGCCGAAAATGCCGACGCAAATCGGCAGGGAATTGACGAGACGGGGCTGAGCAGCTTGGAGCAGGAGCTGGCAACCAACCGGACGCTTTACAACACGCTGATCCAAGAGCAGCGTACGTTCCAGCTAGCGTCCAACAATGACACGGAAAATATCCGCGTTGCGACGCGGGCACAAACCCCGACGGCGCCCATCGGTCCCAATCGGGCACGTAATATCATCATCGCCCTGCTGGTGTCATTGTTGGCCGGCGTGGGTTTGGCGTTCCTGCTGGATTACATCGACGATTCACTGAAGAACACCGACGACATCACTCGCTATATTAATTTGCCGACCCTGGCGTTGATACCGTATGTGCGCGGCGAGCGGGCGTTTCTGCGTTCGCGCAATGGGGGGCGCAGCGCCAACCGGGCCGAACCCGATACTTCGACCGCGTTGACGCTGTTGGAGGATGTGCGTTCGCCGGTGGCCGAGGCCTATCGCCATCTGCGCACTTCCTTGCTGTTTTCGTCCGCCGGACGGCCGCCCAAAACGATCTTGATCACTTCGGGCCAACCAATGGAAGGAAAAACCACGACGGCGGTCAATACCGCGCTGTCGTTGGCCCAGACGGGCGCGCAAGTGTTGATCATTGATTGCGATCTGCGCCGGCCGCGTATTCATCATTACTTGGAGTTGGAGAATCTTTACGGCGTCACGAACTATCTTTCGGGCGAGCGTGATCTGCCGTCGCTGATCCAGACTTACGATCGGTTACCGAATCTGAAGGTGATCGCATGTGGACCGATCGCGCCGAATCCGGCGGAACTGCTGGGTTCCAACGAAATGCGGCAGTTGTTGGATTCACTCAAAGACGACTTCACGCACATCATTATCGATTCGCCGCCGATCCTTTCGTTTACCGATGCGGCGGTCATCTCGACCCTGGTCGATGGCGTCATGATCGTAGCGCTTAGCGGCAAGAGCTCGCGCGCGTTGGTGCGGCGCGTCAAGGCGCGCCTTACCGACATGGGCGCGCGCATTTACGGCATTGTTTTGAACGGCATGAAGCCCGATTCGTTGGATTATGGTTACGGCTATTACACGGATCGTTATTCGCGGTATTACCGGAGCGAGGAAGAGCCGCCAGCCGAAAAAGCAGTCTAGAAGCTAGATGCCCATTGAGCAGATGCTAGATATTAGAAGGGGAATTTTGGGCGAGTTCGCAGTGGGCGGTCAGCGATTAGCCAACTGTGAAGACGTTGCGAAACCCTAGGCAGCCACACAGAAGACCGTTCATGCCCCTGAAACGGGCGACGATTATTTCATTCGAGACGTGACCAGGCAGCTCGTCAAATACGCAACACACTAACATCTAACCTCTAGTTGACCGTCGTTAACATATCCTGCGGCGCCGATTCTCGCACCTCGCGTTTCTCGCGATGGTTCGTTTTCGCTCGGTACATAGCGCGGTCCGCCGCGATCAATAACTCATCCAAAGTGTCGCCGTCGGAAGTGTACGAAGCCGTTCCGGGACTGATGCCCACGCGGGCCTGGCGGCCGCCACTGACTTCCAACGTGAATCCATTGATCAAGGCTTCGATTCGATCGCAAAGCTCCAGCACCTGATCTACGCTCAGGTCTGGTACAAACGCCACGAACTCGTCACCACCATAGCGGGCCAAGAAATCGTATTCGCGCAGTTCCGTCTGCAGCATCTTTGCCACTTCACGCAGCATCTGATCACCCACACTGTGACCGAATTCGTCGTTCACTTTCTTGAAGTGGTCCAAGTCGAACATAACCACTTGCAACTGCCGGTTGGCGCGGCGGGCGCGCGCGGCCTCTTGGTCGAAACGCAAGTACATGCTGCGTGCATTCGGAATGCCCGTCAGCGGGTCGGTCAGGGCGTTCGATTCGGCCTCGGCATGCTGCAGGGCGTTCGCCAACGCGTCCGACGCCAAGTTGCCGACGGTTTCAAGCAAACGGATCTGATCTTCGGAATAACGCGGCAAGTCCATGGAATAGACCGACAGCGCGCCGATCAGCCGTTCATCCTTAACCAAGGGAATCGAGACCATCGCGCTGTAGCCGCCATCGGGCAAGAATTGATGCGCGAAATCTAGCGCGGGATCGACCTGATGCAACGGATGGCGATTCGCCAGCACGAAACCGGTCACCCCCTGTCCACGGGTGATCTGACGGTCGCGCAATACTTCCGCGTTGCGGCCGGCGATGTGGGATGCATGCGCCACGCCGCGAACATCGTCGTACAGATAGACGGCGCAGGTATCCAACGGCACGACATGCCGGACGCGGTCGACGATGATGGCCAAGGTGTCGCCGACGTTCAAAGACGAGCCGAAAGTCCGCGCGATCTCGTACAAAGCGTAAACTTCACGATGGGCATCTTTGATCTGCTCAAGATAGGGGAGCGGTTCGCGGTTGGCTAACGCGTCGGCGGTGATCTCTAAATTGTCCGATGAATCGTTGGCCGAGACTCCCGGTTGGTTTAGCCCGCGCGTACGGATCTCGCGTTCAAATTCCGGAAGATGTTTTAGGAAAAGATCGACCACGTTAGGGTCATAGTGACGGCCCGAGCGGCGGAGCAGTAGCGTTATAGCTTCGTCCAGCGACAAGCCGCGACGGTGCGGACGGTCTTCGCGGGAAGAATCGAACGTATCGACCACCGCGATGATCCGCGCGGTCAGCGGAATATCTTCTCCGGTCAATCCTTCAGGATAACCCGCGCCATCCCACCGTTCATGGTGATAACGCACGATCGGCACGACGGGATAGGGGAACCCAACGCGCTCCATAATGTCCGCGCCTACCGAGGTATGCGTTTTCATCTTGGCGAATTCCGCCGGGGTCAGCTTTTCCGGTTTGTTCAGAATGTGATCGGGAACGGCCAGTTTGCCTACGTCATGCAGCAATGCACCGGCCTCGAGCGCCTTGGTGTCGGCCAGGGACAGATCGAGCACGCCGGCCATGCCGGCGGCGTAAACCTGTACCCGGCGGACGTGCAAGTGGGTGGTTTGGTCTTTGGCGTCGATGGCCGTTGCTAAAGCTTCGACCGTGGCCAGGTGCAGACGGCTGGCTTCCGCGGCCTCGCGCGTCTTCTGATTGACGCGTTCGAAATAAACTTTGTAGGTGGCGTAGGTGGCCGCCAGGATCGGCACGGCCAGGAAAACATAGATGAACCCGAACGTGGCCATTGCCAAATAGAAGATCAGCGTAGCAACCGCGGCGGCAAAGAAGGTCCACGAGGTCCAGAGATAATGTTCGCGCCAGAACTTAAGCAGCGAACATCGCTCGCGCAGGCCGTACATTAAGGTCAGGAACAAACCGTTCAGTAGATACTGGGTCACGGCCATGAGGACGACCGGCGCGGCCAGTTGAGATAGCCCAACCGGGATCTCGCCCAACGGGTAGTGGGTTACACCGGCATGGCCCAACATGGTCCAATAGAACACATGTCCCGAGACCATTACCGATAGCGCCATCATTGCCGGTGCGGATAAGCGGCTGCTGATCCGTTTCGAGGCTTTTGAGACGTTAATGAAATTATCGACCACGCCTAACACGACCGCCGCCGGTACTCCCAGGGTCAACACGCTAAGAAAAATGAAGGCGTCGCTAGCGGTGACCACCGCCTTGGTGCCCGGTATGCGCAGTGGGTTCGAACTAGCGATACAAACGATGACGAAGAGCGCCAGGAATTGGGTTACCTGATCGCGATTGAACGAAAAGCAGTTCCAGATAGCCCAGGCAAAAACGACCGCGCCCCCTAAGACAATCGCGGTCCAATAGGCTTTGGTCGGGCGATTGAAATCTGCAATGCCAACTCGTTTCATAATCGGGGGGCGAAACTTTGATTCTCTGAATGTCGGGCAGGTGGACTAGGCCCGAATACGTGTTGTCGACCGGATCGCGGCGGGCGGCTAACCTAACCCTTGATCCCCAAAACCTCTGGAATAGTTGCCCGATGTCGAACGCGCGCCGGGAGCAACTCGGCGTGATCGCGCTCGACATCGGACAGGGCAAGCGGCGGACGCTTAGCACGGGCCCGCCATCTGGGGTGGATCGTAAACTCGTCTGCTGAAGTTCGGGGGCTATCAGGGGTCGCAGGGCGACAGCAGCAGAAACCCGGTCAAACTTAGTGCGGCTTTTGAACCCAGTGCGGTGGGTTCGCGAGACACCGAAATATCCCAAGCCGCGCTTTCCTTTTACAAGCCGCGTGCCGTTGACGAGGAGCGTAGATGCTTAACAAATCTGGCTGTTTTGTGGGGGCGAAATCGCGATAGGTCAATCTGACAGGTCAACGTGAACCAACTGGCCGTGTTTGACCGATTGGGTGATGAAGCGCTGGCGATTGCGTTTGCCGGGAGCGCGGGCGGCTCGCCCGCTGGTGGGGAGGAGACAACTTAATTGATATTTTTCAAGCCTTATGACGCGACAGCGAACCGAGTTACGAAAGCTACTACTTGGTTTGACTTCCCCTCAACCACTACGTCATAAGTGAATATCTGTGGAAACGACGCCCGAAAAAACCGACGAGATACCCGCGTCAACCGGCTATCTTGACCTGATCCGCCAGAACCGCGAGTTTCGGCGGATCTGGTTGGGACAGGTTGTCTCGCAAATGGGCGATTGGTTCGATTCGATCGCGGTTTATACCTTGGTATTGGCATTGACCGGCAGTAGCCGGGCAGTAAGTTTGATCCTGATCGCGCGGTTTCTTCCCACCTTCTTTTTCGGGCCGATCGCCGGTGTGTTGGCCGACCGTTTTGATCGCAAGCGGATCATGATCGTTACCGACGGGTTACGGGCGCTGATCGTATTGGGTTTCTTGTTTGTCGATCGGCCGGAACGCATCTGGCTGGCGTACGTGCTGACGGTTCTGCAACTGACGGTTTCGACTTTCTTTGAACCTGCGCGATCAGCCGTGATCCCGAGCGTAGTTAACCGGCGCGACCTGGTACGGGCAAATACGATCAGTTCCGCGACCTGGTCTGTCGTGCTGGCGGTCGGCGCCGGATTGGGCGGATTAGTGACCAGTTGGTTGGGAACGAAGACCGCGTTTGCGTTGGATTCACTTTCGTATTTTCTTTCAGCGGTGTTGATCTTCGGCGTGACCTTGCCCAAACATGCGCCGCGGCTGAAGGGTGTTTTGTCCCTCGCCAAAGTGTTAGGCATCACCGACACCATCGAAGGCGCGCGTTACGTGTGGCAACACCCGCGCGTGCTTGCTGCCATGTTGGTCAAACCGGCCTGGGGCCTAGGCGGCGGGGCGCTAACCATCCTGGTGGTATTCGGTGACAAGATCTTTCCCGTGGCCGGGCGGCCGGCGCTGGGTATGGGCATTCTGTTCGCCGCGCGTGGATTTGGCACCGCGGTGGGCCCGATCCTGGCGCGGCGAATGTTCGGCGAAGCGCGTGATCGTTTGGAATTGGTGTTGGGACTTTCGTTTTTCGTGGGCGCGGTTTTTTATGTGATCTTTGGCACGGCGACCATCTATCCACTGGCGATCTTGGCGTTGATGATCTCGCACGCCGGCAGCAGTGTGCAGTGGGTGAATTCGACGGTGCTCCTGCAGTCGTCGGTCGAGGATGGATTTCGCGGGCGGGTATTCGCAGCTGAGCTGGCGTTACTGACGTTGACGCTGGCGACGACGACGTTTGCGACCGGCGAGTTGCTGGATCGGTTCCACTGGTCCCCGCGAAGGGTGGCGGTGTTGATCGGTCTGCTGTGGTTGATCCCTGGCACAATTTGGTTCGCGACTCGGCGGTGGTGGGCGAAGGATTAGTGGGTAATCCATGATCTTGGACCAGGGCATTCTATCAACCGCTAACTGCCATTTAGGTATGCGTTCCAGATCGATGGTTTAGCTCCAGGCTATTTCACCAATTCTATCAACCGACGGATAATATTTGGACGCAAGTTTGGTTCCGGCGGTAACGTCAAAAGCAATCGATGATCATAAACTCCATTTACCAAACCACAGATATTGAATTGTGCGATCTCACCGCGCCCGTTTGGCGGGACGGTGGCGCCGCGAAATTGAACAAGTATTGGTCGGGGATCGACGCGCCGTTGGTTCGTCACTCCGAGGTGCGATCGCTCTGGAACGACGCTGCGGTTTACTTCCGTTTCTTTTGCGAACAGGACGGGCCGATGGTTGTGAATGCGGAACCGCGGCTGGACGTGAAGACGATCGGACTTTGGGATAGGGATGTTTGCGAAGTCTTTGTCGCGCCGGATCTGGCCCAGCCTGATCGGTATTTTGAATTTGAAGCCGCGCCGACCGGCGAATGGTTGGATCTCGGGATCCAAGTCACGCCGGAGGGGCGCATGACCGATTGGGATTTCCTCTCAGGCATGACGGTCGCGAATTGGATCGAATTGCATTGCGTGGTGATCGGCATGCGCATTCCGTGGGGGGCGTTTGGAACCCATCCGATCCCAGGTGATCGCTGGCGCGTGAATTTCTTTCGCTGTGTCGGGTCCGGTGAAGATCGCGGATATCTGGCCTGGCAGCCAACGCATACACAAAAACCGAATTTCCATGTGCCGGAAGCGTTCGGTGAACTGGTGTTTATTGAATGAGCAAGTCGGGATAGGTTTGTAATGCCGCATTCAGGCGGGTTCTTCCTCCCAAGAAAAGCGGGTCGACTGCTAGTGGTACTACTGACCGTAGAAGAACCCGTCGCTTCCGCTTCCAGTTCTGACTGGAAAAGAACCCGCCTGAAGGCGGTACTACCAGCCCAAACGATCTTGCCCGTTCCTGGTCGCGTTCCTCACGTCTATGCGGGTATTATTCTTCACCAGCAATGTCCGACAAACCGAAAGCACAACCACCCTTCGAATCGCACGCGCCCGGGTTGACCAAGCGCAAGGAATCCGCCGGCGGTCTGCCCGCGATCGCGTCGGCGATAAAGCACGCGTATGACGAGATGGGGGTGCGGCGGAGCTTGAAGACGCTGACCACGGTCAATCAAGTCGGCGGGTTTGATTGCCCCGGTTGTGCCTGGCCCGATCCGGACCAGGACCGTACGCATGCCGAGTTCTGCGAGAACGGCGCCAAGGCGGTGGCGGAAGAAGCGACGTTGAAACGGGTCACGCCTGAATTCTTCGCGCAGCATAGCCTGGAAGAATTATCGCGACAGTCGGATTACTGGCTGGGCAAACAGGGCCGGTTGACGCACCCGATGGTTTTACGCGCGGGCGCGACGCATTACGCACCGATCGAATGGGACGATGCGTTCAAACTGATCGCGAAGGAGTTGAACGCGCTGGCATCGCCGGACGAGGCGATCTTTTACACTTCGGGACGGACCAGCAACGAAGCCGCGTTTCTCTATCAACTTTTCGTTCGCCAATTCGGCACCAACAATCTGCCGGATTGTTCCAACATGTGTCACGAATCCAGCGGCGCGGCCCTGGGCGAAAGCATCGGGGTGGGCAAGGGAACCGTGACCCTGGAAGATTTCGACCTGGCCGAATGCATCCTCATCATCGGGCAGAATCCCGGCACCAACCATCCGCGTATGCTGACCAGTTTGGAACGGGCCAAACGGAACGGCTGCAAGATCGTGCATATCAACCCATTGCCGGAAGCGGGGATGGGGTACTTCCAACATCCGCAAGATCCGGTCGATGTGCTGGGCGTTGGCACGAAGTTGGCTGATCTATTCCTGCCGGTTCGGATCAACGGCGATGTGGCCTTGTTGAAGGGCATCATGAAGGAAGTACTTGCCGCCGAAGAACAAAATCGGGGTACGGTGCTAGACCAGGAATTCATCGCGCAATACACCTCGGGATTCGCGGAATTTGCCGACACCCTGCGGGCGCAACCCTGGGACGAATTGGTCGAACAGAGCGGGATCGCGCGTGACCAAATGGCGGCCGCTGCACAGATGTTCATCCGATCGGAACGCACCATTGTCTGTTGGGCGATGGGATTGACGCAGCACGAGAACGCGGTCGCGAACATACAAGAGATCGTAAACCTTCTTCTTTTGCGCGGGCAGATCGGCAGACCGGGTGCGGGCGCCTGTCCGGTGCGTGGTCACAGTAATGTGCAGGGTGACCGGACGATGGGAATCTGGGAACGGCCACCCGAGGCGTTCCTTTACAACCTGGGGCGCGAATTTAGTTTCACGCCGCCATCCGCGCACGGCTATGACACGGTGAACGCGATCAAGGCTATGCATCAGGGTCGAGCGCGGGTTTTCTTCGCTTTGGGTGGTAACTTCCTTTCCGCCACGCCCGATACGGAATTTACTGCCGAAGCATTAGGCCGGTGCCGGTTAACGGTACACGTTTCGACCAAGTTGAATCGCGCGCATGTTATCACCGGCGAACAGGCACTGATCCTCCCGTGTTTGGGGCGGACCGAGGTGGACCGTCAAGCCGAGACCGAGCAATTCGTATCGGTCGAGAATTCGATGGGGGTGGTTCAATCATCGCGCGGAGTTTTGCAGCCCGCGTCGGAAGCATTGCTGAGCGAACCGCGCATCGTCGCGCGTCTGGCCGACGCCACGTTAGGCGAACGCAGCAATGTGAACTGGGCTGACCTGTCCGATGACTACGACCGCATTCGCACGCATATTGAACGGGTGATCCCCGGGTTTGACGAATACAATAAGCGGGTGCGCGAGCCGGGTGGATTTTATCTACCGAACGCGGCGCGCGAATTAGAATTCAATACTTCGGACGGAAGGGCGCATTTTACCGTTCACCCCTTACCCCGGCACGATCTGC
>JBDSEC010000642.1:0-6461 GCA_039920205.1 Pyrinomonadaceae bacterium | reverse complement strand
CCCGGCGCAAGATATATTTCGTGGTCCAGCCGCGTAGTTTCATCCGCTGGGGCAGGCGTGCGGTGAATTCGACCAGCTTGTGATCCAAGAACGGAACGCGGCTTTCGATCGATGCGGCCATGCTCATCTGGTCCTGCTTCATCAATAGTTCGTGCAAGTAGGTCTTGGTGTCGGCATAGAGCAGCCGGTCCAGGAAATTAGCCGCGTCGGAATGTTCGACATATCCGCGTAGATCCGCGTAGGGGTCCAAGGTTCCGATCTGCTCGCGCAAAGCGGGCGTCAGCAAGCGCGATTGTAGGGATCGCGGAAACACGGCGAAGTTGTCAAAGTAGATGCTCTCCAGATCGCCCGGCAGACAAAGGAAGGTTCGGGTCAATTTGCGGCGCACCAATCCACCCGGCAGGCCCTCGACCCCGCGGCGCACTCCGTTGCGTATTCCAACAGTCGTGACCCGCCCAAAGTTCTTCGCCAGCGACAGATTAACGATGGTCTTGCGGTAACGGTCGTACCCGGCCAACTGCTCGTCACTTCCCTCGCCCGTTAGGACGACTTTTACATGTTCCTGGGCTAGGCGCGAAACGAAATAGAGCGGTACGCTAGCCAAATGGGCCAAAGGTTCGTCCTCGTGCCAGATCAGTTTGGGTAACGCGGCGAAAAATTGCTGCGGGCTGATAACGATCTCGTGGTGTTCCGTGCCGAATTTTTTGGCAACCAGCCGGGCGTACTCCAATTCGTTGGCTTCGCGCTCGGCAAAACCCACCGAAAAGGTCTTGATCGGCTCCTTGACCAGGTTGCTCATCATCGCCGCGATGGCGGACGAGTCGATACCGCCTGACAGAAACATTCCCAGCGGAACATCCGCCATCAAGCGCAGACGCACTGATTCACGGAACAGTTCGCGCCACTCGTCAACATAATCGGCATCACTGCGCCGCGAATCGCTCGCGCCATCGGGCGTAAAGTGCAGGTCCCAATACTCTTCGACCCTGATCCGACCGTCCTTCCAGGTTAGCGTGTGGCCCGGTGGCAGCCGCCGTACCTCGCGAAATAATGTTTCATCACCCGAGGTCGCATGATTCGCCAGATAATCGGGCAAAGCCGAAAGGTTCACTTCCGCTGTGACCGCCCCCGCTTCTAATAGGGACTTGATCTCGGACGCGAAGTAGAGCGACCCGTCATCCGTATGAACGTAATAGAGCGGTTTAACCCCTAGACGATCGCGCGCAAGCAGGAGTTCTCGCCGGTTCTGATCCCAGATCGCGAACGCGAACATTCCGCGCAAAAACTCCACCGCTTTAGCGCCGTGCTCTTCGTAAAGATGAATGATCGTTTCCGTGTCGCAATGAGTTTGATAGCGATGACCACGCGCTTCGAGTTCCGCGCGATATTCGGAATGATTGTAAACCTCGCCGTTGTAGACAATATGGACCGTACCATCCTCGTTCGCCATCGGCTGATGACCAGCGGCAACGTCGACGATACTGAGGCGGCGGTGACCTAAACCCGCGTTGCGATCAATGAACAGACCGCGATCGTCCGGCCCGCGATGCGAGATAACATCCCGCATTCGCTCTAGCACGCCGCGCTCGATCTGTCGGGCCGAACGCTCGGAAAATACTATGCCGTTAATCCCGCACATAAGGTTCAGTTCGTTCGTTTGGCGGCGGAATCCGAACATCGGCTCGGGTGGTTTCGGACGATGCCCGGCTGACCATTTCGGTGTTGGTCTCGATCACCCATTTACCGGCAACGCGGTTAACGTGCGCAAACGCGACGCGGCCTCGTCCCCCGAACAAGACCTCACCGTGCACTCGAAAGTCCGTGCCTTCCAAAAGGACGACCTCGAGCATCACGCCATTCTCCGAGAACCGGCACCAAGCCCATTGAAAATCCGAACAGAGTCCAACGTGTTTTACCTGCCCACCGAAAGACAACAGCAGCGCGTCGTGACCTTTGATACCCTTTAACGAATAATACTGACCACCAGACAAACGGGTACTTTCCACGACGGGGGGAAAGGGTTCACCCGAGCGGGGCAACATGAAGGTGATCAGATCCATCGCTCCCGTTCCCGGAATGCCATAGACGGCTACGGGTGACTCTTCGCTCGATTGATAGCACCGTGAAACGAACCCACCTTCGATGGTCCAATCGCCCGCGCCCTCGCGGTTGACACATGTCACCAAGTCCAGTACCGGCTCGGCCGCGTAACTTTGCCGGGAAAACGTCACCCCGCCTTCGCCCTCAGCGCAGGTCAACCCCGGAGCGCCATGAAAATTCAGTTCGAAGCGATGCGCTCCCTTGGTAGTCACTTGGTCGCGCATGATCAAGTAGTCGTTGTGCAAGAACAAGAAGCTGCGCGTGTGCACGCCCGGTGGCGCCAACTTTTTGTAGCCATCGTGAGTACCCACGATAAACCCGAACCGATCGCGATCGATCCAATGAGTGGTTTTACTGTCGGTCATCGAACGCCAGGAAAATGGTCCAGCGGAAACCGATGACGATTCGCCGTCGATGGTCAATGTATTGTGCGCCGCCGTGGAACGAAAGTACTCACGCAGTTCCGCAGATCCCGTATAGGTAAATGTCCCCGGATCAACTAAGGTCGGACGGCCCTTCACGGTTAGGTCAAACGACAACGCATCCGCATGCCCGTGACCGCCACTCAATGCGCCATGTGGGCCGGTATCAACCACCAGACTGGTTGAATCCAGATCCCATCCGTCACGCATGACGTAAATGCCCGCGGCGGGAAAACCGACTGACAGATGAGCCGGTTCCGCAGCCTCTAAGCTATCGAATTCGCGAGCGCCGGCTACGCCCAAAAGCCACAATGTCTCCTCAGACATTTCGCCCGCACCCCATTTCAGGTCCGGTCGTCCGAACATGACCGCGCCGGTACCAAGCGTGGCCCGAAAATCATCGCGCGGGCACGTACCTAGCGGTACTAACCGACCACCATCGTCATCACCGATCAACGGTGTGGTTCCATCCGGCCGGGCCATGTAAAGCAGATGGTCCAACATCTGCTCGAGTCGTCTATTGGTTTCCGGATCGAATTCAACTTCCTTGCGGCGGGACAAGATCATCAAGTGCAAATAGAAGTCGGTAGTGTATCGGTGATAGTAAGTGGACTGCTCGAAATATACTCCATCGTCGCGCACTTGTTTTTTGATCGCGTCGTTCAAGATCGCCAAACCCGTCGTGCGCCATCGCTTCGCTCGCAGAAACTCGGGCAAGGCCACGCCTAAATAGAAAAGTCCCAGCGCCTCGCCGGTCAGATGCGTATTCGGGCTCGAGTAGGTGGAGAGATATTGTTCCAAGTGCCGCCCGTGCAAATAGAGGAAACTCATGGCCCGCCACAACAATTCGGCCGACAACCAAGTAGAATCGCGAAACATTCGCAGCGCCCACAGCCAGGCAATGGCACGAAATGACACCTCTAGACTGCTGACCCAATTTACGCCTTTCTTTGGCGGGTTCTGATTCATCCAACTGGTCAGTTGCAGCGCGAACTTCTTGGCGAACCGCTCGTCACGCGTGAGCACGTAGGCTCGCCCGAGATCGATGAAGTGTTGACAGCGATTCAACTCCCAGATGATCTTCTTATCTCCAAAACTGCTCGAATCCAACTCTTTGAACTTACTCCAATGGATCAGGGGCGAACGCAGGCCCGAAAGTGGTTCGGTGTGCCAATCGACGGCGGCACCAACATCCAAGCTTCTAAGACCGAGCAGATCGATCTGGCCCTGGCCGATCGCTAACGCCCGTTCCACGACGGCCGTTTGCGCGACCGACCCAAATCGACGGCGAAACTCGTTGGCGGTCGCATTCAGATCGTCGATTCCCGGCACCAGTGCCAAGGTCATCCCCGTATTCCAGTGCGCACGCCAACTCTCGGCGGTAAACCGCGGGTACAGAAAAAGCGAAAGTGCGACCCCTTCCGGCATGCGGGTTTGCACACCGGCACGTTCGGCCACTTTAGTTATCTGTTGCCGGGTACGGCCGGCGAATTCCGCGGCGCTCCGTCCCTTCAATTTATTTATCAGACTGGGCATCACTTAATGAACTGGTCCCTGTCCACTGGCGTAGCCGTTGGCGACCACCGCGTCGACCTCTGCATCCGTGGCAATTTGTTTCTGGCCCAGAAGCTTAGCGTACAAGTTTTCCGTCGCGCGCAAGCGGGCGCCCAGCGAAAATGTTTCTTCCACGATCGCCCGGCCGTTTACGCCCATTTGACGCCGGCGCTCGGGGTCGCGCAGCAATTCGATAACCCGCGCGGCCATTGCTTGGTGATCCTTAACCGGCACAATAAAGCCAGTTTCGCCATCACCAACTGCTTCGCGCGCACCTCCAACATCGGTAGTTACAACCGGTATCCCCGCCGCTAGATATTCCAAGATCGAGTTGGAAAAACCTTCGTTCAGCGAACTCAAAACTCCCACCTCGGACACCGCGAGCAGGTCAGGTACGCGCGAGCATCGTCCCGTAAAGACCGCGACGTCGGCTAGACCCTGAGCCGCCGCGTATGATCTCAGTTCGTCCAGCCGTTCGCCTTCCCCGGCGATGACGAATACCGCCTCCGGCACCGCGGAGTGAATGATCTTGGCGGCACGAAGAAACGTTTCTTGATCCTTCACCGGGTGCCTCAGATTCGCCACGATCGTAACCAGGCGCCCACCGGGAAGACCCAATTCCTTTAAGAGCACCTCCCTTTCCGTGTCGGAAAGATCGCGCGGCGCCGTCACCGGAACACCGTTATAGATCGTTACTAACTTTCCCTCGGACACCCCCGACGCGACCAAAAATTTTGCTACAGCCGATGCGTTCACGACGATCGCGTGGGCCCCGGAAAACGCCTGGCGCTCGACAAATGCCTGGCGCGGCGTGCGCATGCTGCCGGTTTCGCGCTTGCCCGCGATGCGCACCGGAACCTTGGCCCAACACCCGGCGGCCATCCCAATTATGTTGGTGTAAAAGTCGTGGGTTTGCAGGATCTGGATCCGTTCTTGTCGCAAATATCGGGCCAATTTTCGGGTCTGGCGCACAAAATTCGCGTTATAGAACCCGGTCAAAGGATAGGTTAATACTTGACCCACGGCCGGCAATTGATCCAGTAAAGCACCTTCGTGATTCAAACAAGCGACCCGCAGGTCGTACCGGTCACAGTCCACTAACAGGCCGATCAACTGCACCGCCTGCCGCTCGGTGCCGCCCTGGTGAAAACTGTCGATCAATTGTAAAACCCGTGGTTTCATTCTCTATTATTAACCGAAATTTAAACGGCATTTGCCATCGTCGGAGCGCCCGAAGAAACACTGGGCAAAAGCTCAGAGGCCCGCGCCGATCGAACATCGGCAAAGGTCCGATACCAAAGCTCTAACATCAACAGCGACCACAACGGGGCCGAATGATCGCGGCGGCCGCGCTCGTGCTCGTCCAACAGGACCTTCACGTATTCCGGTCGTACGATCCCGCGTTCGACCGTGCGCCGTTCGGTCAACGTTTCGCGAATGCGGTCTTTCAGTTGCCGGTTGATCCATTCCTGCACCGGCACTCCGAATCCTTGTTTGGGACGATCCAGGATCTCGCCCGGTACTAATCCGCGAACGGCTTGCTTTAGCAGATGCTTGGCCGCGCCCCCGTGCAGTTTCAACGACGGCGGGATCCGCGTCACAAATTCAACTAGCTTGTGGTCCAGCAGCGGCGCACGTGCTTCCAGCGAGACCGCCATACTCATGCGATCGACTTTGGTCAAGATATCTCCCGGCAGGTACGTTTTACTGTCCAAATAGAGCAACGGGTCCAAACTGCTTCCCGTCTGAATACGCGCGGCGGTGTCGTGGAACAACTGCGTCCCACTGATCCCGGGCGCCGCGCGCAAAGTGCGGCGGAATTCGCCGGTGTACAGTAACGGCTTATTCAACTCGGTGAACTGCGAAATGTTGTCGATATAGCGATCAAGCGGATCCAATGAAACATTGCGCAAATAGTTCCGCCCCCAGGCGCCATGCGGCAAATGCGCGCTCAACGGACGTAACACCCCTTCGCGCAGCGGCCGCGGTAACCGGCCCATCCGCGCACGCCGCTGGTCCACCTGATACCGGGTATAACCGGCGAAGAGTTCGTCGCCGCCGTCACCTGACAAGACCACGGTCACATGATCGCGTGCGAGCTTCGAAACCATATAGGTCGGGATCGCGCTGGAATCCGCGAACGGCTCGTCAAAGTGCCACGCCAATTCATCCACGACGTCGCATATCTCGGGCGTGACGATGAATTCATGATGGTCGGTAGCAAAGTGCTTGGCGGCGAGGCGCGCGTACTTCAATTCATTATAGCTATCTTCGGCGAATCCGATCGAAAAGGTCTTGACCGGTTGCGTCGAATGGCGCGCCATTAATCCCACGATAGTGCTGGAATCGACCCCGCCCGACAGGAACGCGCCCAGCGGCACGTCG
>JBDSEC010000641.1:0-8002 GCA_039920205.1 Pyrinomonadaceae bacterium | reverse complement strand
TGGAATCGCAGTTTCGCGCCCTATGCCGCTTTGCTGCCCTTCGTACTGATCATCCGATTAATTACGCTGAAATATTACGGCCTTTGCCGGTTGCGTGGGGAATTCTCGTTCGTAGATGAGAGCGTGCGTATCTTTAAGGCTGTCGCGATCGGGTCATTGCTGATCGTATCAATAGCGTTCCTGTTTCGTGGCGGTACCGCATTTCGAGCTTTCTCGTATGCACGCGCCGTCTTTGTTTATGATTTCGCATTGGCCTTGATTGGCTACGTATTGGTTCATTTCACGCTGCGCGGATTGCAAATAGTCGTACGCGGGCGGGGGATAAATCTTATCCCGACCTTGGTGGTCGGCCGCGGGCCGGAAGCGGCTTTTTGCATTAACGAGATGCAAACGCGCCGGTCGTTGGGCTATCGCGTGATCGGCGTGATCAATGGAGTCGAGGCCGGGACCGAAGCTGAATTCGCCGGTGTACCAGTGATCGGTTCTCTGCGTGACCTGCCCGGCGCGATCCGCGATTCGGGCGCTAACGAAGTGATCATTACCGACCCGAACGTTCCGCCGGACACATTATTCGACGTAATGATGAGCGGCGAATTGCGCCGCGGTATCGAATTCCGCGTCGCGCCCAGTTTATTCAATTCTCTGCCGCACAAAACCGACATCGATCAGATCGGCGCGGTGCCGATGATCCGACTTTTCCGTGAGCCCCTCTCGGATGCCGCACGTATAACCAAGCGCATTTTCGATCTAGTCGTAACGGTCGCGGCCTTGATCGTGCTAACGCCGCTTTTGATCCTGATCGCCTTAATGGTCAAATTCGGTTCGCGCGGACCGGTGCTCTATCGCCAGGAGCGTATCGGCATGGACGGCCGCCGATTCATGTTTTTCAAGTTCCGCACGATGACCGTCAACAATGACGACTCGTCGCACCGCGAGTATTTGAAGCAATACATCGCCGGCGAGGACAGCGTTAACCTGGGCGACGAGGACAAACCCGTCTTTAAGTTGACTAAGGATACCCGTGTCACGGGCATCGGCCGCAGGCTGCGCCGTTTGAGTCTGGACGAACTGCCCCAATTCTTTAACGTCTTAAGGGGTGACATGAGCATCGTCGGTCCGCGCCCGCCGATCCAGTACGAGGTCGAAATTTACGAAAAATGGCACCGCAAACGTTTGGACATGAAGCCGGGGATCACCGGTTTATGGCAGGTCTCGGGCCGCAATCGATTGACGTTTGATGAGATGGTCCGTTTAGACGTCTTTTACATCGAAAACTGGTCCTTGATGAGGGACTTGAAGATCATCGCATTGACCATTCCGGTGATGCTGCGCGGTGACGGAGCTCAATAGCTACATGATGCCAGCCACCCGCTTTTGCGCTGACCTAACGGTTGCAATTCGATCACAACAATAAGCAATTGGTCTTTACCAACTTGCTCGATTAGCCAAAGTAAATTAGGATTCAATCTACGATTGTGGCGAAAGTGGCAAATATCTCCACAAGCGCGGTTTCATTCCACAAAACACGTCTCGCACCGGTAGTACGAAACAACTGATTAGCTTGTTGTGTTGCTTTTGATAGTTACAATGCGCCATAAGTACGCTATACTACATAATAATATTCAATCTGGTTCGGATTGCGATTGGTTTTGCAAACGACCGCCCCGTAGCCGACGGCAACTGGCTGCGTTTCTTGCTGTTTTGTTAGTAGCGAAAGAAAACTAAATGCGAATTCTGTTGTACAACCCGGACAACGGTGTGACGAAAAATTTCATGCCGCACCTCTGGATGTTCTTGCTTCAATCCATCACTCCTCCCGAACATGAAGTCATTTTGGTGGATGGGAATACCCATGCCATGAATGAAGCCGAATTGGTGAAATACGCGCTAGAAAAGAATATCGAGTTGGTGGGGATCGGCGCCATGACGCGCATGATCGCCCGTGCTTACCGCGTGGCAGACGCGTTGCGCGCCGCCGGTATCAAAGTAGTGATGGGTGGTCCCCACGTAACCGAAGTTCCAGATGAACCGCTCGGTAAGAGCGGGGGACCGCGGCACGCCGATGCCATCGCCTTGGGCGAGGCCGACGAAACCTGGCCCTTGATCGTGCAGGATGCCGCGCGCGGCGAATTGAAAGAAGTTTACGAGCCAGTAGATGAAACGGGAAAAGAGCGTAAGCCGAGCCTTCAGCCTTATCCAAGCATTCCCTGGGAAACATTGGACTTAGAGCAGTTCAACGTCATTCCTAAGATGTTGCGCAAGACCTTGGCTAAAGTAGGTTTGGGTTGGGGAACCTTACGTATTCTGCCGATCGAATCGGGCCGTGGTTGCCCGTATGGTTGCGAATTCTGCACGGTTACCGGCTTTTTTGGTGATTCGGTCCGTTTTCGTTCTAATGAGAGCATCGTCGATGAACTCCTCAGGTTAAAAGCTCGCGCCAAACGCGAAGGCGGCCAGACCATTGTCTTCTTTATTGATGACAACTTCGCGATCAGCATTAAGCGCACTAAATCGCTGCTACGGGACATTATCGCGGCCGAAGCGCAGATGCCATGGATCGCCCAGATCTCAGCTAATCTGTTGCGCGATGAAGAGTTGGTCGACCTGATCGCCGAGGCCGGTGGCCGTTTGGTCTTTATAGGCATGGAATCGATCGATCCGGCGAATTTGGCGGATGTAAACAAGAATTTCAATAAGCCGCACGAATATGCCGCGGTGCTGAATCGTTTGGCCGAGCGAAACATCTACGCCATCACGTCGTTCATCTTCGGCATGGACAACGACACTGTGGGCTGCGCGGAACGCACTTTGGAGCAGATCCGCAGTTGGCCGCCGGGATTGCCCGTATTTGGCCAGTTGACTCCGTTCCCGGCAACTCCGCTATATGACCGGCTGTTCAAGGCCGGGCGTTTGACGCGGCCGCTTCATTGGCTGGAATTCGCACCCTATCAAATGGCGCACACGCCGCTTAAGATGACCATTCCCGAGGCCCAGATCGAGCTAGAGCACGCCTGGGCGTCTTCCTATAGCCCGAAGCGCATCGCAGAGGCAATGGACGCGCTGAACGACAAATCCGTTGGCTGGCGCATTTATCACTTTGTCCTGCGCATTTCCTTCCGTGGTATCTATTTCCCGCAAATGGGTGTTTGGTCTTGGACCAAGGTGATTGCGGCCAATCGCCGTACGATCTGGCGTCTAGTGCGCGAATCGGTGCAGGAATACCGCGCAAACCGCCGGCGCCGTAACTTGGTGGAAACGCCGACCGTGGAGGCACCGCAGAGTTTCGGAGATTAACCTCAATCCCGCCTTTAGGCGTCGGAAATTAAGCAAAGCTCACACGAGCCTTGGAGAGTTGAACGATCGATGTTCACCGTATCCAAGGCTCGAATTGTTTTCGTACTCGACAACATTGCCCATATCGTCAGAGGTTTCGGTTTCGTGCGACTCTGACGGTCACTCGCGGGCAGTCTGCGTGAGATACGTATCCGCGTTAAGTCCGCGCCAGCGACGGCATTCCCTTCATCCAGTGGCAAAAAAAGGCGGCCCAAAGGCCGCCTTTAAGTTTGCGCTAAGTTGGAGCCTTACGGTAAAGCTTGGATATCCATATTAGCGATGTTGTTGTTGATCTGCTGCGTGACCGGTGCCGGGAAGCTAAAACGCTTCGACGTAGCGCCGATGGTGTATGTAGCTCCCGAAAGGACGTTATCGAACTGATAGTATCCAAACTGGCTGGAAAGCGCCGTTCGAACCGCGCCACCCGAATCGATCAGGAATACATACATGCCGCCCAATGGCGCACCGTCAGCGCGGGTAACCCGGCCAGCCACCGAAACATTGGTCGCCACCGCCGGAGCCGGTCCCTGTATCGCAACTTGGATCGGAGCACCAGTCTTCAGGAAACCGACCGTTGCATTCATAGTTTGCGGCGGACGATTTGAATCAAAACGAACGTTGTACATGGTTCCCCACCGTATCGCATTCGCGTTTTGATTCTGCGCAAAGGTTTCGGAACTCCAGGTCGTAAAACCACCACCAGAAGTCTGCGTCCACGGCGTGCTGCTAAAGCCCGTGTTTCCGACCGTCCCATCAAAGGTCCAGCCCGGCTGTTGCGGAGGCATATGGAATCCAACGTTGCTCAAGTTAACGCCGGCACCCACCGGAACGCTGAACGATGCAATGGCGCGATCAATGTTCTGGTTATAGATGGCGTACTCGTAATGCCACACACCGGCTGACGGATTCGTCACCTTATAAGCAACTGTACCAATGCCATCATTGCCGGGATCAGGTTCGATCTGAACCAAGGTAGCGCCGGTCCAAGCGGAAATCGCCGTTTTGGTACGTTGCGTCGAGGTCACCGGGCTAAACGTGAAACTAGTAGTACCAGTGACACTATACTGGCGATACGACACGTTGTTATTCATGTTGCACTGACCCGCATGTGCTTGGCACCAAACAAATTCGTGCGGGGTGATGTACTGCGACTCAGCATAATAAGTCGCACCAGGGTTGAGCGTGGTATTCAGATCAGCCATCTCAACCAGCACACGATGTGACGGGCCCAGATGTGAGTGACCAGTGTGGCTATTGTTCGGCGTAGCCGAATCGTTCCGTGGATAAAATCCCGTGTACGGATTGATCCAAGCCCGCGAACCAAGGTTTGGACCGGAGTTCAGCCCAGCATTATAGGGATCCGAGCATCCCGAACCGAGATTCGGTCCGCCAACTCCGTTACAACCGAGGCCACAAATATTATTGGTCAGTGCCGTAAATGCATGCTTAACATTTGACTGTCCAACCTGCTCAAAGCGGTCGTTGTTGCTTGCGCCGCCGCTCATGCGATAAAGGTTTTGCGGAATGACCGGATGATCATTTTCCGGATTCTGGAACCAGTGTAGGTTCTCGACACCAAAGTTGCAGGAATCGGTACCCACCGCCAAACCAACTTGGGTACCAGAGCTGCTGCCAAACTGAGCTAAGCCGGACAGATCGCCGACGATCACGTCGGGGCCCGGAACCGAACCGGATTCGGGGCTGCGGATCGACGGCATATCCGACGATTTCACGTCACCATTGACGACTTTGCTCACTTCGATCGCCGTAAGATTCGCAGAAATGGAAAGCTTACCGATCACCGTTCCCGCCAAAGCCGGACGGCCCAACTCGTTGGCGAACTCTTTCGAGACCAACAACCGGCCTTCATTGCTGGTCAGCAAATGCTGGCCGGCGTCGTAATCGAACGTATGACCTTCAACGTTGAAGAACGGGAAACCCGTCTGACCATCGCGAATAACGAGGTCGTACGATGAACCCCACGGCATGCTTTCGACCGCGAGATGCTGGATCGCGCCGCTCAATTTGGCCGGCAACGTGGCAAAGCTTCGAGGAGTTAGCCCCATCGAGCTGGGCAGGGGTCCGCGAAGCTCGTTGTTAAATACCAATAAGGTAAAGAATGCATTGTGCTCGATCTCGAATTGCAATGGGCTAGGGGCCGGTTGTTTCGGGCCAAAATCCGTCCCATTTAGGCGGTTAAGATCGAGATCCAACAAAACGTTACCACTGGCAACGATCATTTTTTCCTGTACGCCGGTAACGCCAGTGTTGCCTTTCGGGCCGCTTAAGTTCGGCCCGGTTAATAATTGAGCAGAACCGTTGCTAACTAATACTAGCAACAGCAAAGCGACGAGAAATGTCTTCACCATAATTTTTAAGACCCCAGCCCCTTAGGCTTAACTAATTGACTTACTTTTGGTTGTATCGGTTGAATCGGATTACACCGATCGCGCAGAATTTTGACGCTTTCTTATACACTCTTTTGGGTAGTTTAAGCAAGTCCGGTAGTATGTGTTTCAGTTGACCGTTTGGCGGGAAAAGTGACCAACCCTATGAAGAGTGGCTGTACCAGTGAAAAAGGCAAGAAAACACGGTCGATCCCGTTGCCGGTTTTGAGCGATCCCTCCGGGCAAAAAGAAGTGATCCGCGACTCGAAAATTAGTCGCTGGCGGGCTCTGGCGTTGGGAACTTTGACCGTCTTAATGATCGCGCACGTCATTCAATGGTGGATCGCGGGCAAAACGATCTCGCCGATCGAGCCGTCGGAATCGATGGCGACTCTACAACGGGGTGCGATCAACGCCGGATTCATTTTCTTTGCTCTGGCGATCCTGGCGACCTTGATCTTTGGCCGGTTTGTCTGCGGCTGGGGGTGCCATATCCTCGCTTTGCAAGACTTTTGCGCCTGGATACTTAAGAAATTGGGCCTCAAACCCAAACCCTTCCGTTCGCGACTGCTGGTTTTTGTGCCATTGGTCGTCGCAACTTACATGTTCGTTTGGCCGACGGTTTATCGCTATTTCGCGGCCCCCAACGAAGAACCGCTGGTTCCCCAGTTCACCAATCATTTGGTAACCACGGAATTTTGGGCGACTTTCCCGCCCTTGGCGGTCGCGATCCCGTTTCTTTTTATCTGCGGATTCATGACGGTTTATTTCCTCGGGCAAAAAGGCTTCTGCACCTATGCCTGCCCGTATGGCGGATTCTTTGGCCTGGCCGACAAGATCGCGCCGGGAAAGATCCGCGTGACCGACGCCTGTAACCAATGCGGACATTGCACGGCCACCTGCACCTCAAATGTACTGGTTCACGCCGAGGTGAAGCAGTACGGAATGGTGGTCGACCCGGGCTGCATGAAATGTATGGATTGCATCAGCGTTTGTCCCAACGATGCGCTCTATTTCGGCTTTGGCAAACCATCGCTCGGCGTCAAGCCAACAATCAAGCGTAATTATTCGTTAGACTGGCCGGAAGAGATCGCCGCCGCACTGATTTTCGCCGCCAGTTATTTTGCGGTTTGGGATGTTTACCAGTTGGTGCCTCTGTTGATGGCGCTGGGCGTGGCAACGGTGACGATGTTCCTGGCCATGCGGTCTTGGCGGCTGATCCGGTCTTCGAACCTGGCTTTTTACCGGTTCGTGCTCAAATCGTCTGGCAAGATCAGGATCGCCGGAGTGGCTTTTTTAGCTTTCGCGGTAATCTGGCTCGGCCTAAATATTCACAGCGGCTGGATCCATTACCACGAATCCCAGGGCGCCCTGGCGTTTACCAACGTCAAGATCCCTGACGAACTGGCGCTTGCGCGTCCGAATCCGGTGCGTTGGTTGAGCGCTAGTGACCGACAGAATATCGAAAACGGTAAGAGTCACCTGCACTACGCCTTTGAAGGCGGTCTTTTTGTAAATGGAGAGGTGGTGTCCAGGTTCGCCTGGATGGAATATCTTTCGGGAAACACCGAGCAAGCCATCCAACTGCTCGGCACCGCGGGTGACCATCAAAAGGGACAGGCACGGGCGCTAAGCTTCTATTATCGTGGTGCAATGCTCAATCGCTTACGCCGTTACGACCAGGCTTTGTCCAGCTTGGATCAGGCTTTGGCCGAGCGGCCCGACCTAGTGGTGGCGCGCGAAGAACGGGGCGAATCGCTTTGGCAACTTGGACGTAAGGAAGAGGCGGTGACTACGTGGTCTGACGCCGTAAAGACCACTCCCGGATTGCCGTTAGCGAACAATATGCTGGCCGGCGCCAAGGCCTCGATGGGTGATACTACGGCCGCTATGAATTACGAAAAACAGGCTGACCAATACACTCCGGCCGATCCGCTATTCAACTGGATGGTCGGTCTTCGCTTGCAAAATATCGGCATGAACGAATTGGCCGAGAAGCATTTTCAACGGGCGATCGAGCTAAACCCCGAATTCAGACGAGCCCGCGAATAGCCGAACTAGGTGGATCAAGCAAACGACCCCAATCCAATGCACCTTACGATGTTCCTGCCGGTGTCGGCGCTGGAGATGGAGTTGGAGACGGCGTCGGCGGCGTTAAGGGAGTCGGCGTAGGTGACGGAGTTGGTGATGCCGCCGGAGCCGGTGTCACCGCTGGGGTGATCGGCGCGGACCGTTCATCGATCTGAGCCAAGACCACTCCCAATAGAATCAGCTTCTTTATC
>JBDSEC010000640.1:0-3051 GCA_039920205.1 Pyrinomonadaceae bacterium | reverse complement strand
ATTCAGCGCAGTGATGTTCTGGACAGCGACGGTACATAATAAAGGCCTTTGAAAATGCAACATACAGTAAGAACGAGCCGCTTTGCAAGGTTCAAACGGGTCTGTCGAATTACCGTAATGAAACCGCAGTGGTAAAACAATACTTGCCGTTTTTAGTGCCTGACCGTAACCATCAGAGGGCTCTAAAACCACCGGCCGGTTGATTCTAGGCAAAGCCGTCGCGTACCATCGCTCCGAGCGAGAATTTCTTCCGGTATTTGACCGAATTGAAAGCATGATCTTCATGTGTCTCCGTCGCGATCTTTTGATCAAAACCTGTTTGCTGATCTTGATCGGCGGACTGATCTCGCCCTCGTGCCGTAATGCGGGCAATAATTCTAATGGCTTAAAGGCAGAACCCGGGCAACCGGCCAACAAAATGGACCAAAATTCTCCTGAATTAATACATAGACGATCGATCGTTATTGATTTGCACGCCGATACAGCCCAAAGATTGGTGGACGAAAACGTGGACCTGAGCCAACGACTTCCCGACGGCCATTTGGACGGGGTGCGGATGCAGGAAGGTGGATTGGACGCGCAATTTTTCTCGATCTGGGTCGAGCCCCGCTATTACGGCAAGGGGGGACCGAAGGCCGTGGCCCGCGCTGATGCGCAGATCAACGCGGTACGGGCGTTGGTTGACAAGTACCCGAACATGTGGGGATTGGCGACGACCGCGGCGGACATTCGGCGACTAGAGGGCGAGCAAAAGCTGTCGGCCTTGATGGGGATGGAAGGCGGATACGCGATCGACGAGAAGCTAGAGAACGTCGAGAAGTATTTCCGTCTGGGGGTGCGGTACATGTCGCCGGCTTGGAGCGTCAGTACCAGTTGGGCCGGGTCCAGCGGTGACGCCGAAGGACGCAATCGAGGCCTAAACGAGTTCGGGGTCCAAGTCGTGCACGAGATGAACCGTTTGGGAATGATGGTTGATGTTTCCCACGTTTCCGACCAGACGTTTTGGGACATCATTAAGACCTCGGACAAACCGGTCATCGCGTCGCATTCGAACGCACGCGCGTTGGCCAATGTTCCGCGAAATCTTACCGATGACATGATTCGCGCGATCGGCCAAAAGGGAGGGGTCATCTGCGTGGTCTTCTTCCCGTCGTTTATCGACGCCGAATGGAACCGCAAACGCGAACAGATCGACCGCGAGATCGCACCGATCCTTGACCGCGCCGAGGCTGAAACGCAGGGCACCGCCGCGGAACGACATACGGCCCGCGAGCATGCTCGGACGGTGGAGTACGCCAAACGGCTCCCGCCGATCTCATTGGCCCATCTGGTGGACCACATCGACTACATCGTCAAACTTGCTGGAGTCGACCATGTCGGGCTCGGGTCCGATTTTGACGGCATCAACGCCACACCGGAAGGATTGGCAACGGTCGCTGATCTGCCGCATTTAACTGAGGAGTTGTTGCGGCGCGGGTATTCCGCGGGCGATGTCGAAAAGATATTGGGTGGAAATATTTTGCGGGTGATGGAAGCCGTCGAGTCGAAGTAGGCCAAAGCCGAAACGGGTATCGACGCCGATCTGCATCCAGAAAATGATCTTTCCCTGAATAACGGTGAGTTAGTGGGAACTAACTCAACCGCTACCGAAAAAGTACTTGTCTGGTTCGTTTTGATCCGAGCCGTCGCTGAATCTCTCTGGGGCAGGGGGTGGGCTTGTGCTAGGTCGCGATGGAAATTGAAGGAGCCGATTGATGATCATGGGAAAGCGCGTTCTAATTATTGGATTGCAACCGAAGTTGGTGGATTTCTCTTTGCCGGAATTAGTTAATTTTCCTGGCCTAAATGCCGAAAAGATCCAGGCGGGCCTGGATGCGGATCAGGCCGAATTGACCGAACTTGGATACGACGTCGACCTGTGTTTAACGGACACCGGGGAGACTGCCGAGGAGTTCGTCCGGGCACGACTCGAAGGTAAACCATTTGACTGTGTCATGATCGGCGCCGGGGTGCGGACGATCGCCCAGCATTTTCTGCTCTTTGAGAAGCTCATTAATATCGTTCACCGGTACGCACCCCAAGCCAAGATCTGTTTCAATTCCCAGCCCAGCGACACCGCCGAAGCGGTACGGCGTTGGGTATGAGGCGTTTCAATATTCTTGGCTCTAAAGGAAACGGTCGGAGAAATAGTAATCGCGCAAACTGAAACAGAATTGATGCCCGAAATTCCACCCGGTTTGGTGGACGGTGATATGCGCGTGGCGTTCATCGTCAAATTAGGTCAAGCCTTACACCGTTATGGTACGCCGACCCACCGCCTCGAACACGGCATGGATCTGGTCATGCGCAAGCTCGGGCTGGCCGGTCAATTCTTTGCCACTCCCACTGGCATCTTCGCTTCATTTGGCCCACCTGAAGAACAACGCACCGCTTTGATCCGCGTTGAACCCAGCGAATCGGACCTGGAAAAGCTCGCCCGTCTAGATGAATTGGTCAACCAAGTGATCCGCGGCGAGATGACGGTGACCCAGGGGCTCTATCGTATCGAAGCGATCATTGCCACGCGCGATCGTTACGGCCCGTTGATGAGTACGTTCTGCTTTGCGCTGGGTTCGGTCATGTTTGCGCGGTTCCTGGGCGGCGGATGGCGCGAACTGCTGGTGACCGGATTGATCGGCACCTTGCTGGGCGGTCTGGCGATAGTGATGGGACGCCGCGAGAATACGCTGCGAGTGCTCGAGCCCGTGGCGGGCGTCGTGTCCGCTGCCACGGCGGTGGTTCTGGCCCAATGGCTCCATCCACTTTCGATCTATATCGCCACGCTTTCCAGTTTGATCGTGTTGGTGCCCGGCTTGACCGTCACGATCGCCATTCGTGAACTAGCTACGAGAAACCTCGTCGCGGGTACAGCGCGGCTGACCGGCGCGGTTTTAGTTTTTTTTCAGTTGGGTTTCGGAGTGGCCTTGGGCTGGCAAGTTGCCCGCGTGCTGCCTACCGGAGCTTTATTTACCGCCGTCGAACCGCTCCCGAGCTGGACCGTAGGGCTTGCGT
>JBDSEC010000639.1:0-2509 GCA_039920205.1 Pyrinomonadaceae bacterium | reverse complement strand
GATATGAGAATTCGTAATATGTTCTTGGCGCTCGGTTTGGTAGTAGCTGTCGCGCTGGGCTGTAATTCTTTGTTCTCAAAGATGAATGCCGAGGTGAAAACCAAGGCAGAAAAGGTGGCGAAATTCGGTAAGTACCGGGTATTGCGTGTTACTAGAGACAATAGTCACAACACGCAGGGTTGCGAGTGCGCGTCTAAGGTCGCGATCGTGTTTGATCCCATCGAGCAAAAGGAAGATCAACAAAACTTTTGCGTCAGCAGCAGCGCGTCAAACGTCGGCGAATACGATTCGCTGGAGAAGGGCGATGTGGTCTCGTTTGAAGTTTCTGAGAGCCTTCTAGACATGAACTGCTCCGAGAGCCCTTCTTCTTTCTTGAAAGTCAAGAAATAGTTATGGCACCTCGGCGCCCGGGATCGAGCGGTCTTGGCCCGCCAATCACGTTAGACCTTTGAATAGGTCAAGCCCGTTTGTCCCTGATACTTGCCACCGCGGTCGTCATACGACACATCGCACTCTTCATCCGATTCCAGGAAGATCACCTGGCCGATGCCTTCGTTGACGTATACGCGCAACGGAAGGTTGGCCAAATTCCCGATCTCGACCACTAGACGGCCGGTCCAACCGGCTTCCAATGGCGTAGTGTTTATCAGCATACCCGCGCGTGCGTAAGTCGACTTGCCGATCGCGATCCCAGTTACCGTGCGGGGCAGTTTGAACGTCTCGACCGTCACGCCCAATCCATATGAATGCGGCGGTAACAGGTAGTACTTCGAACCATCTTCTGACGTACGCAGCGGCGGTTCGATCAGCGAAGCGTCATCGAAGACTTTGGGATCGATCTCGAAACCATGAACGGGCGAAAAGACGCGAAAGCCGTCATCGGCCAATCGCATGTCATAGCCGTAGCTCGATGCGCCCGCCGAGATGATGCGGCGTCCATCGACTTCGCGCAACAGATTGGGCAAGAAGGGCGAGATCAACTGTTCCTGTTCGGCCATGCGCCGAATCCACCGATCGGATTTGATGGTCATTGATTGTCCAGACGAAGTAGTTTGCGTACGGAAGCAAGGATAATCAGAGCGGAGCGAAAAGGCAAAGGAAGGGCCGAAGCGGCCCGGGGTTAGGGGGTGGGGGCCGGGGGTTAGGGAAGAGCAGTTCTTGTAGGTTAAGAGGCGGTCTCTGACCGCCGGTGCCGCGGTTCCCCACACCACGGCGGTCAAAGACCGCCTCTAAACGGGTTTGGCTGCTTACTGCTTAATGCTCACTGCTCACTGCTTAGCGATCTCGGCGATGGTTAATTTCCCGTCGCCAAGTTTGAAATTGAGCGCGGCTCCTCCGGTGCCGGCACGGCCGGTGATCGAGGTCGGTGTGGCTTTTGTACGTTCGCGCGGTTTTAGGGCCGGGTAATTATTCTCGATCGTTCCCACCCGCAGGATGTCTCCATTGATATAAGCATTGAACGAAGGTGCCAGGTTCAAATTCAACGTGCCTGCGGCCAGGTTGATATCTGCGCCGCGGCCGCGCCAACCACGTGAAGGGATATTGATCGTCATCGTGCCGGCGCCAACCGAAACGATTACGTCGCCGCCGGTAAGGGTCATGTTGGCGTTGCTCTCGGCCGCCTTGATCAACATCGCGCCTTCGACGCCAGTTAGGGTAAAAGCACCCTTGCCGATATTCACGTCCAGATCGCACATCTGCGGCACGCGAATGTGGAAGTTTACCGACCACGGCAAGCCCAATAACTTCTTGGGAAAATTCTTTGCATTCTTCTTCATGAATGCCTTGTCATGCGTTCCCGTCGTAACGATACTGACGGCATTCATTTCGTCGTTGATCGCAAATCCCGTGACGGCCGCGATACGGTTCAGGTCGTCCTCGGTGGGCGCCTGGATCTCCAGATCGGCGACGACCTCGACCGAGCTTTGGTTCCACGACTCGATCGTTACCGAGCCGACCGGGCCCCCGACGATCGTGATCCTGCCGCCGTAGCCAATATCACGTGTTTCGGTCTTGGTGCTCGTTCGCTTGAGCAATCCAGCCGGCGCGGTCGCTTGGCCCAGCGCGGCACCCGCACAGCAGAACAAAAAAGTGAACGAAATAAGTTTATTGATCAGTGACATTTACACCCCGTTTAGAAAGGTTTTGGCCAGTTGCGATGCTAACAGAAAATGCAGAAGCGGTGAAAGGGAGAAGGGGGAGAAAGGGAGACTCGTTATGAGGTCGGTACCACCTGCGATAGCGGGCGGACATGATTCCACCGGCGCTACTAGTAGCCCAACAAACAACCTAGTAATTTATCTCCGGAAGAAGGAGATGCTGCCGCGTTGGTTGCGGACGTCCACCGTGGCGCGGCCATCACCGACGTTTCCGACGACCTTGCGACCCTCGCCGATGAACATCAAATTCGAAGTCGAGAATCCGCCCAAAACAATATTGCGTGTGCCCGGTGCCATGGCGTTCAAACGAAACGCAGAATTGGAGGGAATGCGAATGCTGATGTTGCCCT
>JBDSEC010000638.1:0-4677 GCA_039920205.1 Pyrinomonadaceae bacterium | reverse complement strand
AGTGGCTTTCCTTAATGCTGGCAAGTGATTTGAACTGAATACCGCGACGGGCTTCTCAAATTCAAAACCATATTCTACCTTACTTGCACCCGCAGACTAATCGTCTGCCGTACCTGGTTGAGCCCGGCTCCCGTAACTGTTAAAATTATCGTTTTGGGTTACGTCACGGATTTTGCTAGGGGCTTACTATGAGTACTAATGATTCGCTGTTGACCACATTTTTAAACCAATTAGACCAACAGGATTGGACCACCGCGTTGACCGAGTTATTGCCGTCGATCCACGAGGTCGATCGCAACGCCACCCAGATCTGGTTCAAATTCTACCCTTTGGATCTGTTTCGCGCCTTGGGCGAAGCCCCGGATCGGGCGATTCTCGTCCAACAATTATTGATCCAGGGCCGTCATCAATTGGCCGATCAGATTGATTCATCGCACTCGTTCTTGTACGGCCATCGTTTTTGGCCCGACGTGCGTGAAGCCGTCACTCAGCGGTTGAAGAGCTTTACCGATGCCAGCAACGCATCGTTGGCCGGCGAGATCAAACAGGTGGCGGAATCGGTCGCCATGCGTTTGCGGATCGAGCCATCATTAGTGACCGGCATCACTGCCGTGGCGTTCATGACCTTGGTCCAAGCCGGCGAACATGAGTTTGCTTCGACCCGCGGGACCGTGCATATCGACGGCAAACATGCCCGGCTCTCTCCAGAGAAGGTGCTGGAAGCGCGCGCCAAGGACGACGGCCAGGGAGTTCTTGGTTTCTTGAAGACGATCAACAAGAGCTGGACCGTTACCTATGACGAGAACGATAATCGCGCGCATTTCAAATTGATGAACGAGGAAGAACTTGCCTCGGGCGCGGCGCGTGATCAATCGCGCGACTGGCGCGCCGCCGATGCGCGCTGCATCGAAGGGCCCATTCCTGTGGAATGCCGCTCGGCATCGTGCGGCACCTGTTGGGTGGGTGTTCTGGGCGGCGCCGAGAAGTTGAGCGATGTGGCCCGCCGTGAAGGTAAACGCGTGAAAGAGTTCGGTTACGACGAAACGTCCGAGCCTAAGCCGCTGATCCGCTTGGCTTGTCAGGCCCAGGCATACGGCGCGGTCTCGATCGTTATCCCCCCTTGGAACGGCGTGTTCGGTAAATATATGAAACAACGGGCCGAGGGCAAGATCGACGAACCGCTACCGAATCAGGCCCCCGCTGTTTCCGACAACGCCACCGCAAACTAAGTTGGAATCCAACGCCGCCGCGCAACCTGAACCACGACCGGCTAGGTTTACCGTGCCGCCGTTGCTGTTCGTGTTCGCGGCGGCTTTGCTTTGGAGTACGGGTGGTCTTTTCATCAAATGGACCACCCTGTCGGCCCTGCAAGTTTCGTTCTGGCGGTCGCTGTTGGCAGTCGTTACCGTGGCGTTCTTCACGCGTCACGAAGGACTGCGGCTGAACCGCTTTACCATCATCACCTCGCTGCTATACGCCGCCCTGCTGGTTCTGTTCGTCGTCGCCACTAAGAAGACCACCGCAGCCAACGCGATCTTCCTGCAATACACCGCGCCCATCTACATCATGATCTTCGAGCCCTTGCTGTTCAAAGAGCGGTTCCGCGGCCGCGATCTTTTGACGGTGGCGATCTGCATGGGCGGCATGTCACTCTTCTTTGTCGGCAAGCTGAACCCGGACGACATCGCCGGCAATCTGATCGCGTTGGCATCCGGATTGTGTATGGGCTTCTATTTTCTGTTGCTGCGTCATCCGCAATCGCAACGGGTCAATCGCGCGGCCTCCGTGATCTATGGCAATCTGCTGTTGGTGATCCTGACCCTGCCATTTGGTTGGACCTCGCTGGCCCTGATGACGACGCACGATGCGGTCGCAGTGAGTTATCTGGGCGTAGTGCAGATCGGTGTGGCCTACACACTATTTACCCTGGGTATGGCGCGCGGCGTGCGGTCGTTGGACGCGGGGATCGTGGGTTACATCGAACCCGTTTTGAACCCGGTCTGGGTCTTTCTTTTCATCGGCGAACGGCCGTCCCGTTGGGCTTTGTTGGGCGGGGCGATTATCATATCCGCAGTTGTCGTGCATACGCTGCGCAATGCGCGGCGTTCCCGGCAGGCCCGCCGTGAACGCGCGGCGAACTAGCCATTATGGAATTACCCAAGCCGCCGCAAAAGAATTTCTGGTTGATCGTGTTGGTCATACTCCTGGTCGCGCTGGCGTTTCGGTTGAGCCTGGCGCGATTCCTGCCCAATGACGATCCCGACGACGGCCGCATCTACGCGCAGATCGCGGTCGATCTATTGGATCACACTACGTTTTCGCAGGAAGATGTTGCGCCCTTCACCCCCACGTTGATACGCGTTCCGGGTTATCCCATTTATCTGGCGATCGTGTATTCGATCGGCGGCCATGGCGAGAACGGTGCGGTGCGGTATGCCCAGGCCCTCATGGATACGATTACCTGCGCCTTGGTCGGTCTGTTGGCCTGGCTCTGGATGCCGGACAAGCGCCTTCGGTGGCGTGCGGCATTGGTGGCGACCGCGGTGGCCGCGGTCTGTCCGTTCACTGCGATCTATGTGGCAACGATCCTGACCGAAACCCTAACGACTTTCTTGATGGTCGCACTGGCGCTAACAGCGACGTTGGCGTTACAGAGAACGGTGACCAGACGCGCGATCCTTTGGTGGGTAGCCAGCGGATCGATCGCGGGTACCGGTGTGATGGTGCGGCCCGATGCGGGATTGTTCGCGGCTGCCGCCGGGTTTGCGCTAGTGCTGATCGGACTGTTCTCGCACGCTGGCGGTGCCACCTCATTCTCTGCGCGGTTCGTGCGAGTCGTTACTTTAGGCGCGGTTTATTCGGCGGCGTTCGTCTTGATACTAGTGCCGTGGACCATCCGCAACAAAGCCGTATTCGGAGTTTTTCAGCCCTTGGCGCCGGCACATGCCGAGATGCCGGGTGAATTTGTCTCGTACGGATATTTCCGGTGGTTGCGTACCTGGGTCGATGGCGAAAAGTATATCGAGCCGGTGATCTGGTCGCTGGATGATAAGCCGATCATGGTGGACCAATTGCCGGCCAAAGCGTTCGATTCCCCGGAGGAGAAGGCGCGCGTGGCGGCGTTGCTGGACCGATACAACCATCCGGTGCCCGGCGCAACCAACGAAGCGCCACCCGTACCGAAATCCGGTCCGACCCAAACCTTACCCATGCCCGGCACGGGTCCGGCCGCACCGCCCAAGCCGAATACGGGCAATGCCAATTCCGGCGCCGGCCAGGCCAACGACGACGCAGATTCGGACCAAGACGATGGGGGCGACGGCGGCGACGCAGATGATTCTGCGGATACTGGCGATGATGGCGACGTCGTCGCGACCGTCGAAATGACGCCCGAGATCGACGCTGGCTTTGCGCAACTGGCCCAGGAACGGATCAACCGTTCACCGATCCGCTACTATGTTTGGATGCCGGTCAAGCGCCTCTTCGCCCTCTGGTTCGGCACCCATTCGCAATATTATCCGTTCGCCGGCGAACTGTTTCCTTGGTCGGAACTTGATCGCCAAGCGCATCAACAGATCTGGCTGCCGCTGTTCGCCCTGATCGTAACGCTCTATACCATCATCGCGAAGCTGGGCGGATTCGTCTTGCTTTTCTGGAAACGTGAAGGACGCAAGTGGGCGCTGTTATTGATGTTAATGGTCCTTCCGCGATTTATCTTCTTCTCGACGATCGAAAACCCCGAGCCGCGTTATGTGGTCGAGGTATTCGCGTTATGTTCGGTCCTGGCGGGAATCGCGGGGGCGTACTTGTGGCGAGCGAAGGAACCGATCGCCGTCGAACCATCGAACAATTCCACCTCTTGACTCACGGCGTGCCCGCCGGGCATTACAAGTTCGAAACCACGCCAGCGCTAAGAAAAGTCACGAACACTCGCGGGAAGCTATGCGTAACTGGGAGCGCGGGCATCTTGCCTGCACTACGCGCGCTGCAAGCGTGCCTGGTCTGTGACGAATCGAAAAGCGGGAGCGCCTGCGGCGCTCGTCGCCGGCGACACGCCCGCGCTCCCAGTTCTAGTTGCGTATTCAGACAGTTGGGTGTTTTCTTGGCCGTTGGTTCAACGCCACGTTGTGTTCCGGGTGAAGCGATTCAGGCTGTACCATGTTTGCAGTCCGCGTTTTCAGGAGATGGTAGGCAAAAATACGGCCGGATCACCCATGATCGCATAACCCCGCGCGTCGTTTTGCGACGTCCACAAATTGGCCAACTTGTTTGGGTCCAGTTTCGTATCCTTGTCTTCACTCTCCTCGATCAGGTCGCTGAGTTCCGTGGCCAGTTCGGAATACTTGTCATTGAAGAATTCCACCGCCGCGCCGACCCGGCCTCCGTTAAGCAACCGTCTCAACGTACTGGCGAAAACCGCGATCTGCGGTTGATTCTTGCTACCCAGAAACGAGTAGCCCCAGGCCCGTTCGATATGACAGATGACCGCCAGCGCACCCCGCGAATGCCCCAACATTTTTTGCGGAAGTGCAGCCACGAATGGCCGGTCCGCGATCGGCTGCGGATTCTTAAAGGCCTGCTTGGCGAATGAATCCATTTCCGGCGTGCCGCCGCCATAACACGCAAAATGAAAAGCGATCATCCCGCGCAAATCCGCGTCCGCTTTTAGATCGTCGG
>JBDSEC010000637.1:0-3532 GCA_039920205.1 Pyrinomonadaceae bacterium | reverse complement strand
TCGATCTTCGTTTGATCACGCAATTGCGTTAGCCGCTTTTCCAAGCGGTCGCGCGTCGCCGTGTCGATCACCCCGGCGTAGTCATTAACAAAGCGAAAGGGATTTGGCGGCGGAATCGGCGGCGTGGTGGTTTGCGCCGCACCTAAAGAAATCGCCGCCATAATGACGGCGAGCGACAATAATAATGGGGCGAAACGCTTTATAAAACCGCAATTCAGGTAAGCCATCATAGCATTCAGGTCTCGGTCACCAAACCGGTCTGAATCAATCTATACGATAGGGGGAAAGGGAATGTTCGGCTGAGGGGGTTCAGCCTTCGATCAGTCGATGTAGAAGATAGAATAACGCGACCCCCACGAAAACCACAACCGGAATTAGGGGATTACGCTCGCTGCGGTGATTCACTTCGGGGATCAGGTCGCTGGCAGCGACATAAAGGGTTACGCCCGCGGAAATTGGCAATGCGACCGCCACCGAGGCCGTGATCCGGATGCTAAGCACTTGTATGAACACCACGCCGGCAAAGGTCGCCAAACCCAAATAGATCGCCGCCCACATGGCTTTCCGCGGGGAACGGCCGGATGCCAACATAATAGACGAAACGGTAAAACCTTCGGGGATCTTGTGCAAGAGGATAGCGATAAAGACCAGCAGACCAACTTTCACGTCCACCAAATACGCCGCAGCGATCGAAACCCCATCAAAAAAGGTGTGGATCAGCAAACCGATCAACGCCGAATAGGCGGCCGAACGTCGGATCAGGGCTTCGGGATGCGTTTCTTGACCAAAATGGAAGTGCGGCGCCAAGGTGTGTTCGAAAAAATGAACTACAAAGTACCCGCCCAGCAGCAAAGCCATGGGTACGATCATCGCCGTACCGGCCGCCTCGCCCTTGTCTTGGCCAACCCACAGAGTCACCGTTTCCGGCACGATCTCGATAAAGATCGCGGCCAGCATAAAGCCTGCCCCCAACGCGACCAAGAATTTCAAGATGCGATCGTCGTTGCGGTGAGCCCCGGCCGTAGTGAGCAATAGGCCACCGGCGACGGTCGCCAGCGCTGCGATCGCGCCGAGAATTAGGAGGCCGCCGAGTCCATGCAACATGCGAAAAATAGCGTCCCAATCGAAGTAATCAGAGCAAGAAGCAAATATACACGAGGGCGCAGGGGATGACCATTGACTCAACAAACCGCAATTGACAGAGTGTGCAATCAACGGTGCGAATTGACGTGGAGACGTACGGCGGTGGCGTATTCGACCGTTCATACAGTTTCACGTCCAGATTCTTGGTGTCGAAGACGCCGGCTCCATCGGAGCCTAATATTTATAGCTCGACGATCCCCCTATCCCCAAACTGCCTTTATTCCGTAAGCGAACTTTGATCGACGCTGAGGTTCCGCACCTACGGCGCGGGGAAATTCCTCTTTGCTGTGCGTAAACTATAAATATTTCGCCACGCCTGGGGCGAGGGCACGACACCTTCGATTGCCGCCACCCGAATTCCATTGCTACTATCTAAAAACGGAACTATGCTTAAGCAACTTGACATAGATTGAAATCGCGCGTGTTTCAGCTATTGCACGATATTTTGCTGAATAAACAATGCGAAAATACTTCTTGACAGTAATTCGGTTTGGGGTATAGACTCCCATCCGTTGGTGGAGCAAGGTGGTGTTGGGTGGAGCAAAAGGGGCCAACGGGATTAGAATTACTTGATATTTGACTTTAGGTCTTAAGCATTTTTGATTTCTCGGATTCGTCAAGCCAATGCTCAGAGGAAATCATCCGGCGCGAATCGACGAGAAGGGCCGGCTAAAATTACCGACGCCGTTTCGCCGTTTCATAGAAGAGAAGTACGGCAACGAGTTCTTTATCACCAGTTTGACTGGCGAATACGTTTGGATCTACCCCTTGCCGGAATGGGAAAGCATCGAGAATCGGCTAGCCCTATTGCCGTCGATGAACCCGGCCAAAAGAAAATTTGTCGACCGCACGAACTATTTCGGTCAACAGACCTCGTTTGATGCCAACGGACGGCTGCTGATCCCGTCCCTGCTGCGACGCACCGCCGGAGTTATCGGCGAAGTGGAAGTAATGGGCCGGTTGACCCATTTGGCGGTTTGGGAAGCGGAAAGCTTCCAACGGCACCTTCAACTGGAGCCGTACACCGAAGCGGACGAGGCCGAGATCGCGGCATTGGGTATTTAGGAAGTACCCGAGCGAACTAGCTAGAGCCGGCGGATGACGCCGATGGCCCGTTGGGGCCGTGAGCTCGGTTATTTGATTTGTTGTTTGAACAAGATCACGGGGCGGTGACTTATGGCTTCGCTTATGGGGGGCATGGGCGTCGTACAACATCGCCCCGTGTTGCTACACGAATCGTTGGAATGGCTCGCGCCGTCGGCCGGAATTTACGTCGATGGCACGCTCGGATTGGGGGGACACTCCGAAGCCATTCTGGGATCGGGACCGGATATTTCCGTCATCGGAATTGACCGGGATACCGAGGCGATCGCGTCGGCAACGACTAGACTGGGTCAGTTTGGCTCACGCTTTCAAGCGGTACACGGTGATTTTCGGGATTTGGCCACGATCCTCGAAACCGCCGGCATCGCCGAAGTCCAAGGTATTTTGGTCGACCTCGGCGTTTCTTCGCTCCAATTCGACGCTGGCCACCGGGGATTCAGCTTTCGAACCGATGCTCCACTAGACATGCGGATGGATGCGACTAGTTCAGAGCCCACCGCCGCCGACCTGCTTGCCGAATTGCCTGAAGAAGAGATCGCCCGAATTATTTTTGTCTATGGTGAAGAGCGGCGTTCCCGAAAGATCGCCCGCTGGATCGTCGAGCGCCGTGAACGCGGCGAACCGGTAACCACCACGCAACGTCTGGCTGAATTGGTGGCACGTGCCGTTGGCAAGAAGCGATCTGACCACATTCATCCGGCGACGCGCACATTTCAGGCGCTCCGGATTGCGGTGAATCGGGAACTGGACCAGTTGGCGGAATTCTTTGAAGCTGCGGTCCGCTGCTTGGCCCCGAACGGTCGAATTGTTGCCATAAGTTTTCATTCCCTCGAAGACCGGATCGTCAAACAGACGTTCCGGCGCCTGTCCGGTAAATGCGAGTGTCCGCCCCGCGCCCCGTTTTGCGCATGTGGTGCTCGCCGCGAGGTTGAAATTCTAACGCGCCGTCCAGTTGTCCCCGGACCGGATGAGATCGAAGCCAATCCCCGTTCGCGCAGCGCCAAGTTACGCGCCGTGCGAAAGCTCTGATCAACTTAGCGTTATTCGATAAACGTTACCGGGTGCACCCCGGATCTTCTAGTTCATTAGGGGCAACATCATGCGAAGAGTTCCTGCCGTACAAACCAATTCAACGATCCACCGGGACCGTGACCACGCCGCGTTCGCCCGCCTAATACTTATTTTGGCCGTTGCCTTGGTCTGTGCCGGGGGATTTGTCGTCGCCGCGCGTCAACATTTTTTGGCGGTGCGATTGGGTTATCAGAACGAAGAGTTACGGCGCGAA
>JBDSEC010000636.1:0-4795 GCA_039920205.1 Pyrinomonadaceae bacterium | reverse complement strand
AGGGTCGCAAGTTGATTATCGCTGGTACGGATGATATAGAAGGTACTGTTGCTGCCGCGATAGAGACCAATATCGGATCGGCCGTCGCCGTCGTAATCGCCCGGCACGGGGACGTCCGAAGCGCCGCCAAAGGTAGCGCTCTGTAAAGCATTGGTCGAGGTGGCCAGGATGTAAAAAGCGCCGCTGGTTCCCGGGCGATAGACGCTGAAATCAACCTTGCCGTCGCCATCGTAATCACCCGGCGCGGGCAGGTCGGTGGATACGCCCCAATTGCTTGAGACCGTAGTCGTACCATTGGCCAGGACATACCACGCACCCGTGGACAGCCGCCAGACCGCCAGATCGGTTGGTACGGCAGCCTCGGCGCCCTTATCAATTACACTCAGTAAACGGCCACCTCCGCCCGCGTAAACGTATTCTTTGCTTAGAGTTACGGGCGTCGGCGTCGGAGTTGGTTGGAATGGCGCCGGCATAAATGACGCGCTGGAATTCCAACGGGCCAAGGCGCCGGCGGTCAGGCAAATACCAAGAACTAAGGCGGTGGCGATGATGACCGTTTTGCGTCGGCGCCGGATCAAGGCCGCAGCCTCGAGCTGCCGCTGAATCTGCTTTTCACGTGTAAGTCTCGACATGTGGCTTCCTGTCGTTAGTAAGCGTGAGACGAATTAACCCACCTGGCTAGGCACACCGGTACTGCCGTTACGTATTGCGGGAACGGCCGGTTTGAATGGTTGGTGCAAAAGCGTGGGAGCGCCTCATACTTTCCTAACTAAAGCGAACGGTGGATAAATACGTCGAGCAGAATCGTTTAGTGATGGGGATCAGTAAGGCGATTCGAGTCAACAAAAGAGGTGGCAATTTTGGCCAATGGTTATGATCGACCAGCTAACAAGCATTTCAACCCGCCCAATATAAAGCCCCCCCCCCCCAGCCTGTCAAGTTAACAAACGGTTAAGTTTTCGGTGAGGTGCGATTAAAAGTGCGGGTTGGTATCAAGACGGAGGTTACCTCTTTGCGCTGAAGGCGCCGTAAGAAAATAGCTAGATGCGGGGCCGAAGCGGCGGGGTCGGGGATTAGGGGTCGGGGGTCGGGGTTTCGAGCGCCCTTAAGGGGTGCCACGTCGGTCTGGCGCGCCTTCAGCGCGCAGGAGCAATATCCACCCAACCAGACGTTTCACATCTGGCTATTTTCTTTAGGCGTCTTCGACGCGATGATATGGAACCCGTTTCCAACCGTACCCTCGCAAGCCCTCGCTTCATCTCTCCATTTCCAACTCTCACTTTTAATTGCACCCTTTTCGGTGAGGCGGATCTTGATCATTCCGGAACTCCGCCGGGAGTGAAATATTTATAGAAACTTGTCATCGTAAAATATCCAAAGCTCCGACCGGAGCGAAATGTTAAAGCTGTAAACACTCCGCACCTGGCGGAGCTAGGAGGAAAACTCAGCGTACAGAATTACTAGATACATTCCGTCCCGGGCGGGACTAAGAAATTAGGCCATCCGCTAGACGCGCTTCTATCGCTTGTGGTACTGACTCGCGCCCGATCTGCCCCTTACGCGACCACGTGTCGAAACCGTTAAAATCGTAAAAATCGTAAAAAGCACGGTAGACAGTAGACGGTAGAAAGTAGACAGTAGGACGGCACGCTTCGCGCGTAATGCGCAGCATTTTCCTTCGGGCGATCGAATTCCAAGCCTTTGGCGCTGATCGAGCGGCGACGCGAGTTGATCTTTGACAACTGAAATAAAGAAACCGAGGGTAAGCCATTAGCGGTTGGCCCTTAGCCTTTAGTAAAAAGGTCCGGGGCCGCGACCGGTTACCGCACTGCCCTCCGGCGCCGCGCGGAGCGTCTGGCTGCTTACTTCTCACTGCTCTCTTCCGCAGAAACGTTTCGTCCCTAATTCGGTACGCTCGGTTTGATCGATTTTGTGTTTTTGCTGAGCATTTTGCGGAGAAAGGAGGTCCACACGTGTTAATTGCATTTTCGATTTGAAGTGTTCCCCGTGGAACATTGGCGATGCGGCTGGGTTGGGGGCTGGGGTCAGATCGCTCCTGTTTCTCGAATGCCGTTTCGCGCACCTTAACGAGGGCGAGGAAGGCAAAGGACGCCTTTTTCTTCAAGAATTGAAACCTGCGCCTGTATGGTTCCAATGCAGACGGGGTAAAAAAAACAATTGCGAGAGGGTGGCCTATTACCAGTAGTCGGCGCTATCGGTCGCCCGCTTCACGGGCTGTTGAAGGTGAAACTCAAATGGCGAAGTTGGGAACAGAGGTCGGCTAAAGCCGGAACTCCAAACACTAGCTTCGGACGCAAGAGACACCCCGCGGAGATTTTTCAAACTCTCACTTACGACTGCTCCTGTTTCTCGACTGCCGTTTCCCGCACCTTAACGAGGGCGAGGAAGGCAAAGGATGCCTTTTTCTTCAAGAATTGAAACCTGCGCCTGTATGGTTCCAATGCAGACGGGGTAAAAAAAACAATTGCGATAGGGTGGCCGATTACTAGTAGTCAGCGCTATCGGTCGCCCGCTTCGCGGGCTCCGGAGAGACAAAAATGCGACTTAACCCCAAGCTCCGCGGACGCTGCGCATGGGGCTTTATTCTGCCGCCAGCTTCGCAGGCTGTTGAATGTGGATCTCGAACTAGTTAGTTGGTGAGGTTGGGAAAGAAGCCGGCTGAAGCCGGAACTCCAAACACGGGCCTCATAGCCCCACACCCGACACCTGACACCTGACACCTGACACCCGGCACCGCGCGCTTCGCGCTCCGGCTACCACTTAAGAGCTTGACCTTCGGCGGCCGGTCTTACAAACTTCTTTATTCGATTAGTTCGCTCGGGACAGGGAGACAATTCTTGCCAAACAAACGTGGGCCGCTGGCCTTTATCATCTTGGACGGCTGGGGCTACACCGCTACGCGCGAGGGTAACGCGATCGCCCTGGCGCAAACTCCCTATTACGACGAGATAGTTGAGAAATATCCGCAGACGCTGCTGGAAACATCGGGGCCGCGCGTCGGATTGCCGCCGGGCGTGATGGGCAATTCCGAGGTCGGCCATCTTAGCATCGGTTCGGGCCGCATCATTCGTATGGATGTATCGCGCATCGATTACGCGATCGAAACCGGCGAGTTCTTTTCGAACGAGGTATTGACCGCCGCGGTCGATGGCGTCAAGGCGCGCGGCACGGCGCTTCACTTAATGGGATTGGCGTCCGACGGGCAGGTCCATTCGTCCTTGGAACACGCCTACGCATTATTGCGGCTGGCCCGGGAACGCGGCGTCCAGCGGGTCTATCTACACTGTTTTCTAGACGGCCGCGATGTGGCGCCCTCGTCCGGAGCCGATTACCTGCGCCAAGTACGCGATAAATGCGCAGAACTTGGCGTCGGACAGATCGCTACGGTATGCGGTCGATATTACGCGATGGACCGGGACAAGCGTTGGGAGCGCATCGAGAAAGCCTATCGCATGTTGGTGGATGCTGAAGGCGAGCGTACCGCGGACCCGATCGCCGCGGTGCAGGCATCGTATGAACGCGGCGTAACCGATGAATTTGTACTACCCATCGTGGTCGAATCCGCACCCGGTGTCCCGGTGGCGACGATCCAAGATGGCGACGGCGTGATCTTCTTTAATTTTCGACCCGACCGCGCGCGGCAGATCACCCGCGCGTTGACGATCGAGGGGTTCGACGGATTTTCCCTGGTTGCTCGCCCGGACATTTCGTTCGCTTGCATGACGATGTACGACGAGACGTTCCCGTTGCCCATCGCGTATCCGAAGACCGCGCCGCACAACACCTTGGTCGAGGTATTTGCCCGCGACGGGATCAGCAACTATCGCATGGCCGAAACCGAGAAGTATGCGCACGTCACCTACTTTTTCAACGGAGGGGTAGAAAAGGAATTCCCCTGCGAAAAGCGGCTGCTGGTGCCGTCGCCCAAGGTCGCTACCTATGACCTACAGCCGGAAATGTCGGCGTTCAAATTGACCAATGAAGTTTTGAAGGCGATCGATGCGGGCGAAACCGACGTGTACATTATCAATTTTGCCAACACCGACATGTTGGGCCACACGGGCAAATTGGATAAAACGATCGAGGCGGTGCAGTATATCGACACCTGTCTGGGATGGATCACCAAAGCGATCCGCCGCGCGCGCGGAGCCTGTTTGATCACGGCCGACCACGGCAATTGTGAACAGATGATCGACTTCGCCACCGGCCAACCGCATACCGCGCACACAACCAATCCGGTGCCGTTCCATCTGGTTGACCGCGATTCGATCGGATTGGTCCTGCGTGCGGATGGATCTTTAGAGGATATGTCCCCGACCATCTTGGGAATGCTATGTTTGGAAAAGCCACCAGAAATGACCGGTCGCGACCTGCGCGAACTGTAAGACCCTAATCATGTCCGTGAATTTCGCACCCCGAAATATTCTTATAATCGACTTCGGCCAACTGGGCGACGTCGTACTTAGCCTGCCCGCCTTGCGCGCGATCCGCGAAAAATTTCCCGCGGCGCGGATTACCGTGGCGGCCGGCAAATCCTGTACGCCGGTGATCGACATGTCGGGCTACGCCAACGAAACCTTGGCGGTCGACCGCGTGGCGCTTCGTGACGGCGCCAAACTTTGGTCCATTGGCCGGATCATCAAATTGGTCAAGGAGGTTCGCCGCCGCGAGTTCGATTTCGTCATCGACCTGCATAGCCTTTCCGAAACCAACGTTCTCGGCTGGCTTTCCCGTGCCGGTCAACGGCTCTATAGCCGCCGACCGGGACGGTCGT
>JBDSEC010000635.1:0-3885 GCA_039920205.1 Pyrinomonadaceae bacterium | reverse complement strand
ACACGCAGTACCACGATTGGAAAGCCGAGCGGAAGCAGGGTCTGCAGGTGGCGGCGCGGCAGATCGAGGAAGCCAAGACCGCGGCCAAGCTAGCGCCGGTTTCGACTTCGAATAGATCCAACCCGTCAACCAAGAACGCGGCGAAAAAAGGTTCCAAGAAAGGCGGAAAGGAAAACCGCCCGCGCCAAACCGCGGAGGTCGAGGCAGATATTTCGCAAGCCGAAAAGACCCTGGCCGAACTTTCCGAAAAGATGTCGCAGCCAGACGTCGCCCGTGACGCCAAGCGCCTGCGGGCGGCGAACGAGGCCTATCAACAGGCAGAGGTCCGGCTTCAAGAGCTATATGCCGAGTGGGAGCAGGTGTCGGCGGTTGCTTCCTGAGTCTGAAGTTCTGAAAAAAGAACTTTAGGAGAATGTCGGTTTAGAATCGTCAAATACCAAGCCAGTTTCTTAGCGACTTTTCTAACTCGGCAGAGTCAAATGGCTGAAGTGTTCCAATTTGTCTCATGACCAAGGATTCGTGAATTGTGTAGATCCCGCGTTTGACGACAGTTTCAATATTTAGACCCGCCGCCTTCCAATCGGATAAAACGAATTCACCACTGACCAATTTTGAGGTCTTACTGGTCAGTGGCACGATCAACAGATCGTGCGAGGAATGCGCCGCACTGACAACGATGGCAGGCCTAACTTTCGATGCCGTTAGGTCGGAAAAGGGATACCGAACAATGATCAACTCATTTTTGAAGTAGTTCTGCATAGACGTCGTCATCTGAATTGTTCCAAATTTCATCCAGCGAGGGCTGGCTGGCGTGGATCCAAAACTCCGATTCCGTCTCGGGCATAAAGGTAACCAAAACTCGGGTTCCTTCCGGCGCCTCAATATTTTCCAGTGGCCGAATGTTTCCCTGTTCAACTACTGCCCAGATCGAATTGTACATAGCAAAACTTCTCCTTCAGAACCGAAGCATATCGCAGTCGACGCGGTAAGACAATTTAATTGAATTAACTACTTCTGGGGCTCGCGAATGCGCGACGAATGCCCGGCCACGATCTGCCAGCGCCCGTCGCGCTTGACGAACACATCGGTGAATCGGCTGCGGTTTACGATCTCGCGATCTTTGTTCTTCAGCGTCGTGGTCACGCGACCGAATACCACTGCGGTCTTGCCGTAATCGAACACCTTCATCTCGTCTACTTCGTACTTGATCAGCTTCGTGTCACCAGGCGGTTGATCCAAGCTGGCAATATCTTCGGCACGGGTCGTGATACCACCACCGGAATCGGTAAAGATGCATTCGGCGGCTTCGATCCGTTCGAAGAATTTCTTGTCGCGCGCGACGTTAGCAGTGCCAATATCGCGTTCTAACTGCATCAACTCGTTTTCGGTTTTGCTTGGTTTGCCTTGCGCGAATGCGCCGACCGCAACCAGCAATAAAGTCAGAACGATAGTGATAAACTTCATCCGCTTTCCTCTTTTGGGTAGATCTGAGTAATAGAATTGCTTATCCGGCAAATGCGGGCAAACCAGTTTAAGTTGGGAGGCGTTCGCGCTACCCCTGCCCATTCGTAAGTTGAAGATCTAGTTTCGATTCCTAAAGAACTTCAGCCGAAGAATATCGTAAGTGAACCTTGTTATAGCGGCGTTTTGCTTCCGGTTACGGGAGATGGCCTTGGGCAGTCCAATGCCCGGGTTTCATCTTGACCTAAAATCAGTTAATAATGTCGCTAACGTAGCGTTAACCAATGTAAGCGAATAACCAAATATCCCAAAGGAATACTAGTGACCATGTTCAAACGAATATTGTTCGCATCGCTGGCCGCCTTGATGCTGGCACTGTCGTCCTACTCCGTCGCGGCGCAACTTCCGCAACTGATCGATCGCGAGATCTTCTTTGGCAATCCCGAATATGCCGGGGCGCAGATCTCGCCCGATGGTAAATATATTTCATTCCTACGCGCGTATAAGGACGTTCGAAATGTGTGGGTTAAGGGCGTCAACGAGCCGTTCGAAAAGGCCCGGCCGGTGTCGGCCGAAACCAAACGTCCGATCGGAAGTTATTTCTGGAGTTGGGACAGCAAACGCATTTTGTTCGTCAAAGATAACGGCGGCGACGAGAATTTTAATGTCTATGCGGTCAACCCCGCGGATCCCGCGGGCGCCGACGGGGTTCCGGCGGCGAAAAATCTGACCAATGCGCAGAAGGTGCGAACGATAATTTATGCGGTGCCGGAATCGGATCCGGACACGCTTTATATCGGGATCAACGAACGCGATCCGCAATGGCATGATCTTTATAAGGTTAGCCTTGCGACTGGTCAGAAGACCCTCTTGCGCGAGAATAAAGATCGGCTTTCCGGTTGGGTCTTCGATAATAAGGACCAGATCCGATTGGCTACTCGCTCGGCGGAAAACGGCGAGACTGAGATCCTCAAGGTCGATGGCGACAAATTCACCAAGATCTACTCATGCGGCGTTTTGGAAGGCTGCGGGCCGGTCCAATTCCACCGGGACAACAAACGTTTCTATTTGGACACCAACAAAGGCGACCGCGATCTCTCGCAATTGGTCTTGTTCGACCCCGAAACGCTGAAGGAAGAATTGGTCGAGCAGGATCCGCTGAAGCGGGTCGATTTTGGCGGCGCTACCTTTTCAAATCTGACCAAGGAGACGATCGCTACCACGTATGAAGACGACAAGACGCGTATCTATTGGAAAGACAAGAAGTTCGAAGCCGATTACAAATTGATCAAGAGTCGCCTGGGTGACCGCGAGATCGCGTTTGGTTCTAGCACGAAGGACGAACGCAAATTCATCGTCTCAACGTTTAGCGACGTCGACCCGGGAACGGTGTGGCTGTTCGATCGCGATACGAAGAATTTAACTACGCTTTATCAGGTGCGTGAAAAATTGCCGCGTGCCGCTTTGGCCGAAATGAAGCCGGTTCGTTATCCATCCTCGGATGGGCTGGAGATCCCCGGTTATCTAACGCTGCCGAGAGGAATTGAACCGAAGAATCTGCCGCTGATCGTCGTACCGCACGGCGGACCATGGGGCCGTGATTCGTGGGGCTACAGCTCGATGGCGCAGTTCCTGGCGAATCGTGGATACGCGGTGCTGCAGCCGAATTTTCGCGCGTCGACTGGCTACGGTAAGAAGTTCATCGATGCCGGAAATAATCAATGGGGCGACAAGATGCAGGACGACCTTACTTGGGGCGTCAAGTATCTGGTCGCACAAGGGATCGCCGATCCCAAACGCGTTGGCATCATGGGCGGCAGTTACGGCGGATACGCGACCCTGGCGGGTGTGACCTACACGCCGGACCTTTACGCGGCGGCAGTGGCGATCGTCGCGCCCTCGAATTTGATCACGCTTTTGGGTTCCATCCCACCGTATTGGGAATCGATCCGCACGCTTTTCCATACGCGCATGGGCAATCCCAACACGGCCGATGGCAAGGCTCAGTTGATACGCCAATCTCCGCTGACCTACGCGGACAAGATCAAGACGCCGTTGATGGTCGTACAGGGCGCCAACGATCCCCGCGTTAACAAGGCCGAGGCCGACCAGATCGTCATCGCTTTGCGCGATCGGAACTATCCGGTCGAATATTTGCTGGCACCCGACGAGGGGCACGGATTTCAACGACCAGTCAACAACCTGGCCATGTTCGCCGAAGCCGAGAAGTTCCTGGCCAAATACCTGGGCGGCCGTTACCAGGAAGCCATGTCCGCCGAAGTCGCGACGCGACTAAAGGAGATCACGGTAGATGTGAAGACGGTGACTTATAAGAAATAGGTGTCAGGTGCCGGGTGTCGGGTGCTGGTTGCCGGCAGCCAGAACAACGTACAAATAACGCGCGACAGTTCAGAGTTACGCCTT
>JBDSEC010000634.1:0-5185 GCA_039920205.1 Pyrinomonadaceae bacterium | reverse complement strand
CGGCCGAGAAATACGGCGTCAAGATCAACCACAACTGGGAAGGCGGCGCGGTCGGCGGCTGGGAAGGCGGCTGGCGTGGCGGTAACCCGGTCTCGGATCTGGTCAAGATCACCGCCAACGGATTGAGCTTGGAGGGCGTTCCCGTTTGGGTTCTTCCGGGTCAACCGGACGATGTTCTGACGGTGCCATTAGGATCTGGCCGCACGCGAGCTGGCAACGTAGGCGGCACCACGGTCGAGACCGCGGTCGGTTTCGACGCCTATAAATTGCGGCATTCGAATGCGCCGTGGGCCACGACTGCGGAAGTGGTAAAAGTCGCCGGTTCCGTAGAAATGGCTTCGACTCAGCTCCATTTCAATATGGAAGGGCGCGACATCGTTAAGTCCCACACGCTCAAGAAATTCAAAGAGAAACTGGAAGAGCTAGAGAAGCACGAAGAGCATTTCGATGGCAGCAAGGACGTAGTCGACGAGAATATCTACTCGCCCGGTAACCCGAGCCTGTTCAAATACAATGATTACAAATGGGGCATGACGATCGATCTGAATTCATGCACCGGTTGTAATGCCTGTATCGTCGCCTGCGTTTCCGAAAACAACATTCCCGTCGTCGGCAAAGAGGCCGTCATGCGCAGCCGCGAAATGCAGTGGCTCCGCATCGATACTTACTTTGAAGGCACTGATCCGAATAACGTCGAGAAGACCCACTTCATGCCGGTTCCGTGTATGCAGTGCGAAAACGCACCGTGCGAACCGGTCTGTCCGGTCCACGCGACCGTGCACAGCGCCGAAGGCCTAAACGACATGGTCTATAACCGGTGCGTGGGAACGCGATATTGCTCGAACAATTGCCCGTACAAGGTTCGCCACTTCAACTTCTTCCTGTATCAAGATTGGACCACGCCCACGTATCAATTGATGCGTAATCCGGAAGTTTCCGTCCGCAGCCGCGGCGTCATGGAAAAATGCACCTACTGTGTGCAACGGATCCAGGCGGGCAAGATCGAGGCGGAAAAAGACGGTGAGCGCGGCGTGCGTGATGGCGAGATCGTGACCGCTTGCCAATCGGTCTGTCCAACCGAAGCGATCGTGTTCGGCAACTTGAATGACCCGAACAGCAAGGTCGCGAAGATGAAGGCCGAAGAACGCAACTACTCGCTGCTGGCCGAATTGAACACGCAACCCCGGACGACCTATATGGCCGAATTGAGCAACCCGAACGAGGAGATCCATTAGAAGGCGTAAGAACTTATGCAAGAAGTAAAACGCCCTAACGAGCCGGCGGAAAAGTTTCCGATCATTGGTCCCGGCCACACGTTCGCGACGATCACGGACAAGATCAGCGCCTTGACGCTGAAGCGCCGTACGCCGCTCGGGTGGTATCTCGGATTCGCGTTCTTCTTTGGCCTGGCCCAATTGTTGGCGATGACGGTCACCTATCTGGTGACGACCGGCATCGGGATCTGGGGTAACAACGTTCCCGTCGGTTGGGCGTTCGACATCATCAACTTCGTCTGGTGGATCGGTATCGGTCACGCCGGTACTTTGATCTCGGCGATCTTGCTGCTATTGCGGCAAGAATGGCGTACGTCGATCAATCGTTTTGCCGAAGCCATGACGTTGTTCGCGGTGGCTTGCGCGGGCATGTTCCCGTTGCTGCACACCGGCCGTCCCTGGTTGGCCTATTGGTTATTCCCCTATCCCAACACGATGGGATTGTGGCCGCAATTCCGCAGCCCGCTGATGTGGGACGTGTTCGCCGTTTCGACCTATTTGACCGTGTCTGCGCTGTTCTGGTATGTCGGATTGATCCCCGATCTGGCCACCCTGCGCGACCGGGCCAAGAGCAAAGCATTTGCGCTGATCTATGGTGTGTTGGCGCTTGGTTGGCGCGGTTCCGCACGGCATTGGCATCGTTATGAAACGATGTATCTGTTGCTGGCCGGACTGTCCACCCCGCTGGTTCTTTCCGTACACACGATCGTTAGTTTCGACTTCGCCGTGGCGCAGCTACCGGGCTGGCACGCGACGATCTTCCCGCCCTATTTTGTGGCGGGCGCGATCTATGCGGGTTTCGCGATGGTGTTGACCATCGCCATACCACTCAGAAAGTTCTATCACCTCGAAGATTTCATCACCATGCGGCACATCGATAATTGTGCCAAGGTGATGCTGGCCACGGGCCTGATCGTCGTTTACGGTTATGCGATGGAAGCGTTCTTTGGCTGGTATAGCGCGAACGATTTTGAATGGTTCATGATCAAGAACCGCATCTGGTCGGGACCGTATTGGTTCATGTACTGGCTGCTGCTGCTGTCGAATTTCCTTATTCCGCAGTTGCTCTGGTTCAAAAAATACCGCCACAACATGATCTGGCTGTTCCTGGTCGCGAATGTGGTGAACGTCGGTATGTGGTTGGAACGGTTCGTCATCATTGTGACCAGCTTGCATCGCGATTTTCTGCCGGCTTCGTGGGCGATGTACAAACCGACCATGTTCGACATCACGATGTTCGTGGGTACGATCGGTTTCTTCTTCAGTCTGATGTTCCTGTTCATTCGGTTTGTACCGGTGATCTCCATTTTTGAAATGCGCACGCTTTTGCCTGAGGCAAGAGTTGACGAAAAAGATGCGGCCTAGTTTGCTAGCAGGTTGGTTGCGGGGTTGAAGGTTATGGAGGCAGATAACAAAACGGGGCTATATGGTTTGATGGCCGAGTTCGACACCGCTTCGGCGGTGGTCCGGGCGGCCAAGCGTACCTATTCCGCCGGCTACCGCAAGATCAACGGGTATTCGCCTTATCCGATCGAGGAATTGTCCGAAGCGATCGGGTTCCATAAAACGATCCTGCCTTGGCTGGTATTCGCCGGCGGTTTGATCGGTGGGTTAGCCGGTTTCGGAATGATGTATTTCACCTCGGTGATCGATTATCCGATCATGGTCGGTGGACGTCCGTTCCTTAGCATCCCGTCGTTCATACCGATCACGTTTGAATGCACGATCCTGGGCGCGGCGTTGACCGCGGTGGTTTCCATGATCCTGCTGAACGGATTACCACAGCCTTATCACCCGGTATTCAACGTGCCGCGGTTTGCGCTGGCCTCGCGCGAAAGATTTTTTCTGGTGGTCGAAGCGAAAGATCCAAAGTACGACTACGCCGAAACAAAAGACTTTTTGGAAAGCCTGAAGCCGCAAGAGGTGTTTGATGTCGAAAAATAGTCTTCGACAATGGATAAATTCGACTCAACGCGCATACCTGCGGCGGGCGGCGTTGGGGTTGATGTTGCTTAGTTTTGTGTTTGTTTCGGCGTGCCGCCAAGACATGCAGGACCAGCCGAAGTTCATCCCGATGCGGTCAACCAAGTTCTTTACTAATGGTTCCTCGGCGCGTCTGTTGGTCGAGGGTACCGTTCCCCGCGGATTTCTGCGCGAGAACAAAGCGCTTTACACCGGCAAAAAAGAAGGCGCCCCGGTCGCGCCGGCTCCCGCCCCTGCGGGCGGCGGTCCGGTTGATGGAGCGGCGCTCTATCCCGACATGGTGACCGAGATGCCGATCACCGTGAACCATGAATTGCTTGAACGTGGCCAACAACGATTTCAGATCTTCTGCTCGGCCTGTCACGGATTGACGGGGAATGGCGATGGCATGATCTGGCGCCGTGGTTACAAGAAACCCGCAACGTTGCATACCGATCAACTAAGGCAAGTTCCGGTCGGCCATCTGTTTGACGTCATTACCAATGGATGGGTGGCGATGCCGGCTTACGCGGATCAGATCCCGGTCCAAGATCGTTGGGCGATCGTGGCCTATATCCGCGCGTTGCAGCTTACGCAACCGAGTACGGCGCCCGCAGCGCCGACCGCTAGCCCGGCCGCAAGCCCGGCACCAGGCGCAACCACTACGCCCGCAGCTCGTCCGGCCGCGCCGGCCAAGAACGGAGGGCGGTAGCCGATGATCAGCACTAATTACAGCGCTCCGGCGGAAATGAAACGCCTGCAAGCCATCGCTTTAGTGGTGGGCGTGCTGGGCGTGGTCGGGTTGATCGCTGGTGGACTTTCCAATCACGAACAAGCGTTTCGCGCTTTCCTACTTGGCTACATTTTCTGGGTGGGTTTGAGCATTGGCAGTCTAGGTCTCTTGTTGCTGCAATATGTGACTGGCGGATTTTGGGGTGTGGCTAGCCGCCGCATCCTTGAAGCCAGTACCCGCACTTTGCTGCCGATGGCGGCGTTGTTTGTCGTCATTATTGTTGGCCTTAAAGACATTTATTTGTGGGCCGATCCGGCAATGGTGAAAGGGGACAAGGTTCTCGAATGGAAGGCGCCCTTTCTGAGTCCCAAGTTCTTCATCCTGCGCGCGGCCTTCTATTTCCTGATCTGGGGTGTGATCACCTATTTCTTGAACAAGTGGTCACGCAAACAAGACCAGCAGGGTGATCATGGTTTGGCGCTTTGGCTTTCACGATTTAGCGGCCCGTCGTTGGTGATCTTCTGTTTAGTGACCAGCTTTGCGGCGATCGATTGGGTCATGTCCCTGGACCCGCATTGGGCCTCGACGATCTTCGGGTTGATCTTCTTAGTTAATTGGGCGTTGACCTGTTTGGCCTTTACCATCGCGATGATGTCGTGGTTGGCCGGCCGCGCTCCGATGAACGATTTTTACGGGCCGCCGCATTTCCATGATCTGGGCAAATTAATGCTCGCGGTTGTGATGTTGTGGGCCTATTTCAGCTTTTCCCAATTCTTGCTGATCTGGTCGGCAAATCTTCCAGAAGAGACCAAGTGGTATATCACCCGCATGAGTAACGGGTGGGGCATCGTCGCATTCATCGTTTTGATCCTGCATTTTGCCTTGCCGTTCCTTCTGCTGTTGAACCGCAATCTGAAGAAGAACTCGCGTACGTTGGTGATGGTGGCCGGTTGGCTGCTGCTAATGCGTTTCGTTGATCTGTATTGGTTGATCGGCCCCACGGCCGGATTGCGCAGCGAAGGCCACGGATTGCCGCATTTCAAGCTTAACTGGATGGATTTTGTCGCTCCGTTGGCCGTGGGCGGATTGTGGCTGACCTATTTCTTCTGGCAATTGGCTTCGCGGCCGTTGCTGCCGGAAAATGATCCGCATTTCGCGCAGTCGTTGGCACACGGCAAAAAGGGCGACCACGAGCACTTGATCGAGTTTAGCGAGG
>JBDSEC010000633.1:0-5365 GCA_039920205.1 Pyrinomonadaceae bacterium | reverse complement strand
TGAATCGGATCGAAATCGTCGCCGCCATCGACAACATTGCCAGTCAAAAGACGGCTGAAAAAGCCGGTGCCCACCGGGAAGGCGTGCTTCGTCATCGGATAATTCAGCAGCGCGAACCGAAAGACGCGGTGATGTTCTCGCTGATCACGGGTGATTTTGCGGATTGATTTCGATTCACCGCCGCATTAAGTTTACGACACATGTTGGGACTCTATTCTCATTCAACCTTTTCAAGCTTTCGTGCGTCAAATTGTTAGTTTCAATAATTCGACCCGAATTTGATCGTGTTACAGTTTTAAAAGTTACCTATTCCCCATTTCACTGCTTGTAACTCTTTGTAAGATTGCTGGCATGGGATTTGATTTATGAACCCGGCATAGTCGTTCAAGCAACGTAAAGGATATCTATCATTATGCTCTCTTCATTGGCTCAAAAATGTGATCGCGGTCTGCCTGCGCTCTTAATCATTGCGATTCTAACTTTTTCACCGCTGGCCGGGCTGGCCCAAAATGGAATGGTCCCTCGCGCAGAAACTTTTGAACTAAAGGATTTCGGCTCGGAGTACGAGGCGCACGAATACTTTAATTCCGTCAAGAATTTGCATGAGCGATCGTTTCAATTGCGATCGTCAACCGCGCCCGCGGTGACTCCCGAAGTAGGCGAGGTCGATCCATTGTTCAATCCGTTGATGGATAGCACGTCGAGTGCCGGACGAGCCACCGCGCTACAACCCGATGGCAAGATCCTGGTCGGTGGTGTTTTTCGCACCTTGAATGGGGCGCGTTTCGGCAACATCGCACGGCTAAACGCCGATTATTCGGTCGATTCGAGCTTTACGGCGGGAACCAATGGCGCCGTGGGTGCGATCGCCCTGCAACCCGACGGCAAGATCATTATCGGCGGTGCATTTACTGCCGTTAATGGCGTTGGGCAAAACTTCCTGGCGCGCTTAATGCCCAACGGAAGCATTGATCCGACTTTTAACACCTCGGGCGGAGCATCTAGCTTGATAAATGACGTAGCCGTGTTACCTGACGGAAAGATCATGGTCGGTGGGGCCTTTGTTTTCGTGGCGGGCGCTGTCAGTCCCTATGTTGCGCGGCTTAACCCGAACGGCTCGCGAGACTCAAGCTTCAATTCCAATTTACCGCTTCCCGGCCCGCCGTCGTTTGTACCTACCAGCGTTAACAGCCTGGCTCCGTTAGCAGATGGAAAGGTAATTATTGCTGGCTTTGTCAATAAGAGCGTAAATCCTTCCCCTTCCACTTCAGCGATCGCTAGGCTGAACGCAGACGGTACCCTAGACGGCACGTTCGTTACGTCCCAGATCAGCAGCAATGCACTTAAGACGGTCGTCCAGCCGGACGGCAAGATTCTGTTGGCGGGGTTTTTCACTACTTACGGAACCACTTCGAGAAGTCGCATTATGCGGCTAGAGGCCAATGGCGCGCTTGATACCACATTCGACCCCGGAACCGGCTTTGATGGACCGGTATTTACCATCAGTCGCCGCGCCGACGGTACGATCCTGGCCGGTGGCATCTTTTCGATCTTTAACGGAACGCTCCGCAATGATGTTGCCCTGCTCAAGAATGACGGGTCTCTAGACACTTCTTTTGTTTCGAGTGTGTTTAGCGGGGGCATCATCAATACCCTATTGACCGGCGCGGATGGCCGCACACTCATCGGCGGCGGCGTAACGTTTCCCTCCGTGGCACGCGACACGTTCGCGCTACTTGGCCCGACGGGAACTTTGGATACGAGTTTTACCTTGAATGCCACGGCACCGGGCGGGACGCGAGCGATCGCGATCCAGCCGGACGGGAAAATGCTCGTCGCCGGCTTGTTTAGCCGGGTGAATGGAACCGCCCGCCCGCGGCTGGTGCGTTTCAATGTAGATGGAACGGTCGATGGAGGATTTAACACCAGCACGGCGAACCTGAACGTGGTGACTAACTTAATGATCCAGCCGGACGGTAAGGTACTGGTCGGTGGGGCTGGGCTATCGCAAAATACCGGGAGTCCAGGACCATCGGTCGCACTGATACGCTTAAATGCCAATGGCTCGTACGATACGACGTTCACGCCCGGGGTTCCGGCGCGTACCGCGGGGGCCATCGCACTGCAGCCGGATGGCAAGATCATTTTTTCCTATGCAATTGCCGTTGTGGGAGGGACCTTCACCGGAGACACTTCGCGGCTTAATTTGGACGGTTCACTCGACGCGTCATTTGACGGCCTGCCCCTGACCTTCGAGACGATGGTGGTCCAGCCCAATGGAACTATCCTCGCCGGAGGTCCGGTCGGCTTAACCTATGTAGGTGGCGGGCCACCCGAGACCCACAACGGCATTTTGCGCATGAACGCTGATGGCAGCCATGACCGCACCTTCCGATCGGGTTTTATTTCGAATGAGAACGGCGCCGGCTTCACGGCGGTTTACGATATTGAGCGACAGCCCGATGGTCGAATATTGGTGGGTGGTACGCTTTATACGGGCGCTTCCACTTCGCCCGTCGCCATTGCCCGACTTGATACGATGGGTTCGGTCGATGGGTCGTTTGCGCTGAACACGGTAAGCAGCCCGTATGAGTTTCCGCGAGCGGAAGCCATTCAAACCCTTCCGAACGGCAAGATCATGGTCGCGGGTTTGTTCGATCATATCGGCCTGTTATCACAAAATAATGTCGCTCGATTGAATGCCAATGGTGGAGTTGATCCTGCTTTTGTCACCAATACCGATGGTACGGCTTACGATGTGGCAGTGGATGGGACCGGCCAGGTACTGATCGGTGGTGATTTTGAAACGGTTAATGGCACGGCGCGTACCGGTTTGGCCCGGTTGCTGAGCGAACCAGTTACCCGCAAGGCGGCTTATGATTTTGACGGTGACGGGAAATCGGATATATCTGTCTTTCGACCGTCGGATGGGAACTGGTATCTGCTTCAATCCGCGGCGGGTTTTACCGGCATCCATTTTGGTGCTGCCGCCGACCAACTTGCGCCCGCTGACTACGATGGCGACGGCAAGACCGATATCGCGGTCTTCCGTGATGGTACTTGGTACCTTTTACGGTCGCAGGCCGGTTTTCTCGCCATAAATTTCGGATCTACCGGTGACATTCCACAGCCCGGTGATTTCACCGGTGATGGCAAAGCCGAATTGGCCGTCTTCCGTCCATCGGATGGAGGCTGGTACAAACTGGATCTGGCCGCTAATTCGTTTACGGCCGTTGGTTTCGGTCAGAATGGCGATCGACCGGTAGTCGCGGACTTCGATGGCGACGGTAAGGCCGACCCGGCGGTCTATCGCGGCGGCGCGTGGTACATCCTTGGGTCCACTCAAGGCTTTTATGGGGTTACGTTTGGCACGGCCACCGACAAACCGGTCCCGGCCGACTATGACGGTGATGGCAAAACAGACCCGGCGGTGTTCCGTAACGGTAGTTGGTACCTGCTAACTGGCACCAGTGGATTCTCTGCAATTCAGTGGGGAGTGACGACTGATATTCCGGTGCCGGCCGATTACGATGGCGACGGCAAGGCGGATGCTTCAGTTTTCCGGGACGGGAATTGGTACTTGCTGCGGACCAGTGCCGGCTACTTAAATGTCTCGTTCGGTTCGTTGGGAGATAAGCCGATCCCCAACGTTTTAGTTCAATAGTGACGAGATTGCGGGCGGGTTACCGGTTCCTGACGGGGATACACGTAGCACGCCCGCAATGAGCGGATCGCGCTTCACCGACCCCTTCGCCGTTGCGATCCTACTTTTCTCGCAAGATTCCGGAACAAATCCCGTTCAACGCGTGTCTGATATAGGCAGGACCGGTAGAAGGGGCAATTTTATGGCTAGGTTTCAACATCCTCTCGACAATATTTCCGTCGCGGCTCCGTGTTCCGCGGATTGGGACAGCATGATCGGAACCGATCAATCGCGGTTTTGCGGGCAGTGCAGCAAGAATGTTTACAATCTGTCGGGTATGACGCGCGGCGAGGCCGAGGAGCTGATCACCCGGTCCGAAGGTCAACTGTGCGTGCGGTTTTATCGGCGCGCGGATGGTTCGGTCCTGACGCAGAATTGTCCGGTGGGACTAGCGGCGGTCCGCGCCCGGGTCAAACGGCGGGTTACGGCGGTGCTGGCGAGCGTGTTGAGCTTCTTTAGCGGCGTCGGGATCTTTGCTGCGTTTGGCTCGAGAGAGGGCAGCGTGATGGAACGCGTCGGGCAAAGAACTGTGGGAACGATGGTAGCACCCCGCGAGGGCAGACAGTTGACTATGGGTGGCATCTCGCCAGCGACAGACTTTCAAGTGGGGGAAATGGAAGTTCGGACATCACGCCGAGCCCCGCGACTTCAACGACGATAAACCATGGGCGCACGCAGCCGAATCAACATCAGCGACGCGCGCCCTTAATGTCCTTCTGTAGTTGTTAAGTGGACGCGCCGTCTTACCCGAAACCCGGCACCTGGCACCTTGCCCCCGGCACCCATTCCTATCCGATCGTAACCAGTGCCGGTTCCGGCGCGATCTCGGTGTGGCCCAGGACGGCATCCAATTCCGCCTCGACACTGCCAACTCCGGCGCTTAACTTCCGGAAATCGAATTGTTCGGGATCCATCAAGTGAGAAGGCGTGACATTGCCCAGAGCCGAAAGCAAAGAACTTCGCACCGTGGGGATCTCTTTTTCCCATTCGGCCAACATGCGTTTGACCTTAGCGCGTTTCAGATTTTGCTGTGACCCGCACAGATCGCACGGGATGATGGGAAATTCCTTTTCGACGGCAAACGCAGCTAAGTCCACTTCGCGGCAATAAGCCAACGGACGAATCACCGTGTTGCGTCCGTCATCGGAACGCAGCACCGGCGGCATGGCTTTCATCTGACCGACAAAGAACAGGTTCAGCAAGAACGTGGTAATGATGTCGTCGGCGTGGTGACCCAAGGCGATCTTGGTGCATTCCTCTTCGACCGCAATGTTATACAGAATGCCGCGCCGCATCCGCGCGCAGACCGAACAATAGGTCTTGCCCTCGGGCACCAAGCGCTTCACGACCGAATAGGTATCTTGTTCGATAATGCGGAACGGTACACCCAGGCCAGACAAATATTCCGGCAACACCTGGACGGGGAAATTGGGTTGCTTTTGGTCCAAATTAACGGCCAAAAGTTCAAACTCGACCGGGGCACGTTTTTGCACATCCAGCAGCAGATCCAGCAAGGCATAGCTGTCCTTGCCGCCGCTGAGGCAGACCATAACCCGGTCGCCATTTTCGATCATGCCGAAATCGCGAATGGCCTCGCCCATCCGCTTTAACAGCTTGGTTTTCGTTTTACTTTCAACAAACATCGATTACTAGAATGCCAGG